>NZ_JBWKCJ010000008.1:80178-255794 GCF_056436545.1 Streptomyces sp. NPDC043738
TTTTCCTTAGGGGATGCGACCGACAGCGCAACGCGAACCCACCTGGCGGGGGGGGGGCCGGGGGGTCCTCCCCCCTTGGGGGGGGGGGGGGGGGGGGCCGCGGGGGCCCCCCCCCCCCCCCCCCCCCCGCGTCGTCAGGCGGCTCTTCGTGCCGGCCCGACGGCGCCGGCACTCACACGTCCAGCCGGTGGCAGTAGGCCGTCCGGTTCCCGCGCGGCGTGAGAACCGTCTCCGCCCGCCGCATCCCCAGGCGCCGGGTCACCGCGAGGGACCGCTCGTTGCGGGCGTCGACCATCGCCACCACCTGGCGCACGCCGGCCTGCCGTACGCGCTCCAGGGCGAGTTGGGCGGCCGCCGTGGCGTACCCCTTGCCCCAGTAGGCGCGGCCCAGCCGCCATCCGATCTCGATCTCGCCCTTGGGGCCCCACTCGTGCGGCCAGGGCTGGGCGCCGGTGAAGCCGATGACCGCGCCGTCCGCGGGGTCGAGCATCGTGTAGAGACAGAAACCCCGTTCCGCGTCGTGGAGCCGCTGGCGGGCGGTCAGCTCCTCGTACACGGACAGTTCGGCCGATGTGCCGCCGTGGAACTCCATCACGTCGGGGTGGTCGAAGACGCGGTGCCAGTTCAGCGCGTCCTCGTCGGTGGGGACGCGCAGCTCGACGGCCGGGAGCGACTGCGGAGGTCTGTTCATGGACCAACCCTTCAGGTTCTGATCACATACGCCCCCATAGACTGCACGTGCCCAGTGCCGGTCGGCACCCAGATATCGACTTCCGGGAGACCTCGCCGTGACGGAGTCCGTGACCGCGTCAAAGACCACGCCCCGCTCCGAGCACAGCGCGGACGTGATCGTCGTCGGCGCCGGGCCCGCCGGCTCGACGACCGCCTACCACCTCGCCAAGTCCGGACTGGACGTCCTCCTCCTGGAGAAGACGGCCTTCCCGCGCGAGAAGGTGTGCGGCGACGGTCTCACCCCGCGTGCCACCAAGCAGCTGGTCGCCATGGGCATCGACATCTCCGAGGAAGCGGGCTGGCTGCGCAACAAGGGCCTGCGGATCATCGGCGGCGGCTCCCGGCTCCAGCTCGACTGGCCGGACCTCGCCTCGTTCCCGGACTACGGACTCGTCCGCAAGCGCGACGACTTCGACGAGCAGCTGGCGCGGCAGGCGCAGAAGGCCGGCGCCCGGCTCCACGAGCGCTGCAACGTGGGCGCCCCCATCATCAACGAGCTGACCGGCCACATCACCGGCGTGCACGCCAAGCTCGGCGACGACAAGACCCCCGTCACCTTCCACGCCCCGCTCGTCGTCGCCGCGGACGGCAACTCCACCCGGCTGTCGCTGGCCATGGGCCTGCACCGCCGCGAGGACCGCCCGATGGGCGTCGCCGTGCGCACGTACTTCACCTCTCCCCGCCACGACGACGACTACCTGGAGTCCTGGCTGGAGCTGTGGGACCGCCGCGGCGCGCAGGACCGGCTGCTGCCCGGCTACGGCTGGATCTTCGGCATGGGCGACGGTACGAGCAACGTCGGTCTCGGTGTGCTGAACACCTCCGCCTCCTTCAAGGAACTGGACTGGCGCGAGATCCTCAAGGCGTGGTGCGCCTCGATGCCCGCCGACTGGGGCTACACACCGGAGAACATGACCGGCCCGATCCGCGGCGCCGCGCTCCCCATGGCCTTCAACCGCCAGCCGCACTACACCAAGGGCCTGCTGCTGGTCGGTGACGCGGGCGGCCTGGTCAACCCGTTCAACGGCGAGGGCATCGCCTACGCCATGGAGTCCGGCTCCATCGCCGCCGAGGTCATCGTGCAGGCCCAGGCGCGCGCCACGTACGCCCAGCGCGAGCTGGCCCTGCAGCGCTACCCCAAGATCCTCAAGGACACCTACGGCGGCTACTACTCGCTCGGCCGCGCCTTCGTGAAGCTGATCGGCAACCCCAAGGTCATGAAGATCGCCACGCAGCGCGGTCTGACCCACCCGCTGCTGATGCGCTTCACCCTGAAGATGCTCGCCAACCTCACCGACCCCACGGGCGGCGACGCGATGGACCGCATCATCAACGGCCTGTCGAAGGTCGCGCCGAAGGCGTAACGGCCCTGGTGGCAGCCCCGGTGGGCGGTCTTGGGGCGGTCCGGGAGAAATTCCGGGCCGCCCCCGTCACATTCTCCGGCCGGTATCCGTCAGTGCGGTGACGAGGAGATTCCCGGACGGGATCTCCCGGCGCGCGGCCTCCCGGTGGGGCCCGCCGGACGGCACTTCGGAGGAGAGCAGTGATGGAAGCACGCATGAAGAACCCCGCGGTGGTCATCCCCGAGGCCATGCAGCCCCTTCTCGACGTGGTGAAGGCGACGCGGCGGGGCGGGGTGCCGGAGGAGACGCTGGAGCTGGTGCACCTGCGGGCCAGCCAGATCAACGGCTGCAGCTTCTGCGTCGACGGCGGCGTCAAGAGCGCCCGCAAGGCGGGCGTCGGCGACGACAAGCTGTTCGCGGTCGCGGCCTGGCGCGAGGCGCCGTACTTCTCGGACGCCGAGCGCGCCGCCCTCGCGCTCGCCGAGTCGGCCACCCGGCTCGCCGACAGCTCCGACCCGGTGCCGGACTCCGTGTGGGACGACGCCGCCGACCACTTCGACGAGCAGCAACTGGCGGCGATCGTGCTGACGATCGGGATCACCAATCTGTTCAACCGGCTCAACGCGACCACCAAGCAGCCGGCGGGCGCGGGCTGGTAGCCGCCGCCCCGTACGCCCTACGCCGAAGGACCGCCCTCCCGAGCCGGGGAGGGCGGTCCTTCGTCAGTACCTGGTGTGCGGCGGTCCTACAGGACGCGCACCGCGCCGGTGGGCATGTCGTAGCTGAGCGGGCGCTCGACGATGCCGGTGCTCGAGTTCTGGGCGCCGATGAACTTGCCGTCGCCGATGTAGACGCCGACGTGGTAGGCGCTGCCCGCGCTGCCCCAGTAGAGGATGTCGCCGACCTGGAGGTTGGACAGTCCGACCTGGGTGCCGGCGGTCGACTGGTCCTGCGACACACGCGGCAGGTCGATACCGATCTGGTTGAACGCGGCCTGCGTCAGACCGGAGCAGTCGTACGACGAGGGGCCGCTGGAGCCCAGCACGTACGCCTTGCCCAGCTGCGCCTTGAGGAAGGCGACGAGGGTGGCGGTGGAGCCGGTGGCGGTGGAGGTCGACGGCGCGGACAGGGTCGTCCGCTCGTCGGAGCGCGAGGCACGGGCCTGCGCGGCCTCCTTTGCCTTGCGGGCCTCCTCGGCCTTCTTCTTGGCCTCGGCCTTGGCCTTCTTGACGGCCTCGGCCTTGTCCTTCTCCGCGGCCTTGGCGGCCTTGGCGAAGACGCTGTCCTGGAGCGCCTGCCGCTCGTAGTTGAACGCGACCTGCTCGGCGGTGTCGGCGCTCTTGGCGGCGCTGGTCGCCAGCGCCGTCGTGATCGTCGGCATCTCCTGGGTCTCGGAGACGGGCTTTTCCGCGGCGTTGGCCGGCACGGTCGCGCCGGTCACCGCGAGAGTGAGGAAGCCACCGGTCACGCCCGCACGCAGTGCCCGCGAGGACGCGGAACGGCGGGGCTTCCGGTGGCTGGGTATGAGTGCGTTCGGGGACATGGCAATAACGGCTATCAGGCGCCGGAGGTTGCTGCCAAGAAAGGTGCAGTGCGCCACACTTGACGCGTACGCGACGAACAAAACGGACTTTTGCCTGCCCGTCGACTCGGCGGCGCGATGTCCGAATTTCGCGATCATGTTCCTACGCACGGCATTTGCTGCTCGGTGCGGGTCCGACGGGGGCCTATCACTTCCCCACGCGCCACGCCAAGGCTTCCCAGCCGTCAAGAACTCAGTGCCCGAAATAGCGTGGGATAGGTCACTCTTGAGTGTCCGTTATGTTCCCGTGATCCGACGCGGCCGCCCGCTCGTGAACCGGAGCACGTACCGACGATCACGAGCGGGTCACGAGCGGATCACGCCGACGGGTCGCACTCCTATAGCAGTTGGTGAAGTCCAGTGCCAATTTGCCTACGGTCGCCGCTACTTGATAATGACGCCACCGCCCTGACCAGCGGTAACCCGTGTGAATGTCACCTCTCGTGATCACTCGCGCGCTTCGCGTACGAAGATCACCGCTCATCCGACTTCATGATCCTTCGCCGGGTGGTGGAGATCACAAAGGCGTTGTTCACCCCCGTGTCGCAGATCACACACCAGCGGGCATAAGATGCAGGCGGCTCGGGCTTGTGAACTGCCTCACATGTGCACGATCTCCATGGGGCGATCAGAGGGCCCGAGCGGACCGCCATCCAGTCATCGTCGACTGAAGGGAGCGAGGACGGTGAACGCTTACGCGCCCATCCTCGTACTGGGAGCCCTAGGGGCAGGCTTTGCGATCTTCTCCGTCGTCATGGCCACCCTCGTCGGGCCCAGGCGCTACAACCGGGCCAAGCTCGAGGCGTACGAATGCGGAATCGAGCCGACGCCACACCCGTCCGGTGGCGGTCGCTTCCCGATCAAGTACTACCTGACGGCGATGCTCTTCATCGTCTTCGACATCGAGATCGTCTTCCTCTATCCCTGGGCCGTCACCTTCGACGCCCTGGGACTGTTCGGGCTCGTCGAGATGCTCCTCTTCGCGCTCACCGTCTTCGTCGCCTACGCCTATGTCTGGCGTCGTGGCGGCCTGGAATGGGACTAGGGGTCACACATGGGACTTGAAGAGAAGCTGCCGAGCGGCTTTTTGCTGACCACTGTCGAGCAGGCCGCGGGCTGGGTGCGCAAATCATCGGTCTTCCCGGCGACCTTCGGGCTGGCCTGCTGCGCCATCGAGATGATGACGACCGGCGCCGGGCGCTACGACCTGGCCCGCTTCGGCATGGAGGTCTTCCGGGGTTCGCCGCGCCAGGCGGATCTGATGATCGTGGCCGGCCGGGTGAGCCAGAAGATGGCCCCCGTCCTGCGGCAGGTCTACGACCAGATGCCGAACCCGAAGTGGGTGATTTCCATGGGGGTTTGCGCCTCATCAGGCGGAATGTTCAATAACTACGCGATTGTCCAGGGCGTCGACCACATCGTGCCCGTCGACATCTATCTGCCGGGCTGCCCGCCGCGTCCCGAGATGCTGATGGACGCCATCCTCAAGCTCCACGACAAGATCCAGCACACCAAGCTCGGGGTCAATCAGCAGCAGGCCGCCCGCGAGGCGGAGGAGGCGGCACTCAAGGCGCTCCCGCTGATCGAGATGAAGGGGCTGCTGCGGTGAGTGAGCACAAGAACCCCGAGCGTCCGGACGCCTCGGACGAGGCCGTCCCGGCGCAGCGCGACGACACCGGCGAGGTGATCGCCACCCGCCGCGGCATGTTCGGCGCCAACAACGGCGGGGACACCACCGGCTACGGCGGCCTCGTACGGACCGTCCGGCTGCCCGGCGCGTCCCAGCGGCCGTACGGCGGACCGGGCGCCGACGGGGATACGTCGGGCGGAGCCGAGAGCGGCGGAGGGTACGGCGACTTCGACGAGATCGCCGACGAGCTGGAGGGCGCCCTCGACGAGCAGGGGCTGGTCCCCGAGAACGTCATCGCCAAGACGGTCGTGGACCGCGGCGAGCTGACCTTCCACATCGAGCGGGAGTACCTGCCGGCCGTCGCCAAGATCCTGCGCGACGACCCGGCGCTGCGCTTCGAGCTGTGCACGGGCGTGAGCGGGGTGCACTTCCCCGGGGACACCGGCCGCGAGCTGCACGCCGTCTACCACCTGCGCTCGATCACCCACAACCGGCTGATCCGGCTGGAGGTCTCCGCCCCGGACGCCGACCCGCACGTGCCCTCGCTCGTGGCGGTCTATCCGACCAACGACTGGCACGAGCGCGAGACGTACGACTTCTTCGGCCTGATCTTCGACGGTCATCCCGCGCTGACCCGGATCATGATGCCCGACGACTGGCAGGGCTTCCCGCAGCGCAAGGACTACCCGCTCGGCGGCATCCCCGTCGAGTACAAGGGCGCCCAGATCCCGGCTCCCGACCAGCGGAGGTCGTACAGCTGATGACTACTGCACCGCACTCCCACTCCTCGAACGGCCACCGCACCTCAAGCGACTTCGACACCCAGGAGTCGCTGGGCCGCGAGACCACCGAGGGCACGGTCTACAACGTCTCCGGCGGTGACTGGGACGAGATCGCGGCCGCCGCGGTCAAGTCCGACGACGAGCGGATCATCGTCAACATGGGGCCGCAGCACCCCTCGACGCACGGTGTGCTCAGGCTGATCCTGGAGATCGACGGGGAGACCGTCACCGAGGCCCGCTGCGGCATCGGCTATCTGCACACCGGTATCGAGAAGAACCTCGAATACCGGACCTGGACGCAGGGCACCACCTTCGTCACGAGGATGGACTACCTCACCCCCTTCTTCAACGAGACGGCCTACTGCCTGGCCGTGGAGAAGCTGCTCGGCATCACCGGCGACGTCCCCGACCGGGCCTCGGTCATCCGCGTGCTGCTGATGGAACTCAACCGGCTCTCCTCCCACCTGGTGTGCATCGCCACCGGCGGTATGGAGCTGGGCGCCACCACGATCATGATCTACGGCTTCCGCGACCGTGAGCTCATCCTCGACATCTTCGAGCTGATCACCGGCCTGCGGATGAACCACGCCTACATCCGGCCCGGCGGCCTCGCCCAGGACCTGCCCCCGGGCGCGGTCGACCAGGTGCGCGCCTTCGTCAAGAAGATGCGCAAGAACATCGGCGAGTACGACAAGCTCGCCACCGGCAACCCCGTCTTCAAGGGCCGCATGGAGGGCATCGGCTACCTGGACCTGGCCGGCTGCATGGCCACCGGAGCCACCGGCCCCATCGTGCGCTCCGCCGGCCTCCCGCACGACCTGCGCAAGACGCAGCCGTACTGCGGCTACGAGGACTACGAGTTCGAGGTGCCGACCGCCGACACCTGCGACGCCTACGGCCGGTTCCTGATCCGGCTGGAGGAGATGCGCCAGTCGCTGCGGATCGTCGAGCAGTGCCTGGACCGCCTGGAGCCCGGCCCGGTGATGGTCGCCGACAAGAAGATCGCCTGGCCCGCCCAGCTGGCCCTCGGCCCGGACGGACTGGGCAACTCCCTCGACCACATCAAGAAGATCATGGGCACCTCGATGGAGGCCCTGATCCACCACTTCAAGCTCGTGACCGAGGGCTTCCGGGTCCCGCCCGGACAGGCCTACGCGGCCGTCGAGTCACCCAAGGGCGAGCTGGGCGTGCACACGGTCAGCGACGGCGGCACCCGCCCCTACCGGGTGCACTTCCGCGACCCGTCCTTCACCAATCTGCAGGCCATGGCGGCGATGTGCGAAGGCGGCCAGGTCGCCGACGTCATCGTCGCCGTCGCGTCCATCGACCCCGTGATGGGAGGCGTCGACCGGTGACCACCGCGTCTTCTCGGGGTGGAACCCCCGAAACCCCCACCAGCCTGGGGATGCCCGCGCTCCCGGCCCCGGACTACCCGGCCGAGGTGCGGGCCCGGCTCGAGGCGGACGCCAAGGAGGTGATCGCCCGCTACCCCGGCGCGCGCTCGGCGCTGCTGCCGCTGCTGCACCTCGTACAGGCCGAGGAAGGGCACGTCACCCGCACCGGCATCCGCTTCTGCGCCGAACAGCTCGACCTGACCACCGCCGAGGTCACCGCGGTGTCGACCTTCTACTCCATGTACCGCCGCAGGCCGAGCGGCGACTACCAGGTCGGCGTCTGCACCAACACCCTGTGCGCGGTGATGGGCGGCGACGCCATCTTCGAGGAGCTCAAGGAGCACCTCGGCGTCGGCAACGGCGAGACCACCGAGGACGGCGCCGTCACCCTCGAACACATCGAGTGCAACGCCGCCTGCGACTTCGCCCCGGTCGTGATGGTCAACTGGGAGTTCTTCGACAACCAGACGCCGCAGTCCGCCCGGCAGCTCGTCGACGACCTCCGGGCGGGCCGCACCGTCGAGCCCACCCGCGGCGCCCCGCTGTGCACCTTCAAGGAGACCGCCCGGATGCTCGCCGGATTCCCGGACGAGCGACCGGGCGCCGTCGAGGCCACCGGCGGCGCCGGACCCGCCTCCCTGATCGGACTGCGCCTGGCCAAGGGCGAGGCCGCACCGGGCCGCGGCGCCGACAGCGCCAGTCACGTCGTCGCCCCGCGGACGACCACCGACCGCTCGACGGACGAACCCCCGTCCGGGCACCCCGCCGAGCAGGCGCCCTCGGGTCACCCCAGTTCCCACGACGCACCGCACGAGACCTCGGCCTCCGACGACCAGCACCCGGCCGGGCCCACAGCTAAGGAGGGGGAGTGATGACAGTGGCAGCCGAGTACGGGGGCGCCTCCCGGCCGCACGCCGGGGGAGAGGCGAGCCCGGAGAAGCTCCTGATGCCCGTCCTGTCCGCCTTCTGGGACCAGCCCGAATCCTGGACGCTGGAGACCTACCGCCGGCACGAGGGCTATGAGGGCCTGCGCAAGGCGCTCGCGATGCCCCCCGACGACGTCATCGCCTACATCAAGGACTCCGGCCTGCGCGGCCGCGGCGGCGCGGGCTTCCCCACCGGGATGAAGTGGCAGTTCATCCCGCAGGGCGACGGCAAACCGCACTACCTCGTGGTCAACGCCGACGAATCGGAGCCCGGTACCTGCAAGGACATCCCCCTCCTCTTCGCGAACCCGCACTCCCTCATCGAGGGGATCGTGATCGCCTGCCATGCGATCCGGTCGAACCACGCCTTCATCTATCTGCGCGGTGAGGTCGTACCCGTCCTGCGCCGGCTGCACGAGGCCGTACGCGAGGCCTACGCGGCGGGCTTCCTCGGACGGAACATCCTCGGCTCCGGACTCGACCTGGACGTCATCGTGCACGCGGGCGCCGGCGCGTACATCTGCGGTGAGGAAACCGCGCTGCTCGATTCCCTGGAGGGCCGTCGCGGACAGCCCCGGCTGCGTCCCCCCTTCCCCGCGGTGGCCGGCCTCTACGCCTGCCCCACCGTCGTGAACAACGTCGAATCCATCGCGTCGGTTCCCGCGATCATGAACAAGGGCAAGGACTGGTTCAGGTCGATGGGCAGCGAGAAGTCCCCGGGCTTCACGCTCTACTCGCTCAGCGGCCACGTCGCAGCCCCCGGCCAGTACGAGGCCCCGTTGGGCATCACCCTTCGCCAGCTGCTCGACATGAGCGGCGGTATGCGCCGCGGCCACCGGCTGAAGTTCTGGACGCCGGGCGGCTCCTCGACGCCGATGTTCACCACCGAACACCTCGACGTCCCCCTCGACTACGAGGGCGTCGGCGCGGCCGGCTCGATGCTCGGCACCAAGGCGCTGCAGTGCTTCGACGAGACCACCTGCGTCGTACGGGCGGTCACCCGCTGGACCGAGTTCTACGCGCACGAGTCCTGCGGCAAGTGCACACCCTGCCGCGAAGGGACGTACTGGCTGGTGCAGTTGCTGCGCGACATCGAGGCCGGCAACGGCCGGATGGACGACCTCGACAAGCTCAACGACATCGCCGACAACATCAACGGCAAGTCCTTCTGCGCCCTCGGCGACGGCGCCGCCTCGCCGATCTTCTCCTCGCTCAAGTACTTCCGCGAGGAGTACGAGCAGCACATCACCGGCAACGGCTGCCCGTTCGACCCGGCCAAGTCGACCCTGTGGGCCGACAACGACGCTCACCTGGGGGTGAATGCATGACCGTCGTGACAAATGCCCCCTCGGGAGGCGGCGAGGCGGCCGTCCCGCCGGAGGACCTCGTCACCCTGACGATCGACGGCATCGAGATCTCCGTCCCCAAGGGGACGCTGGTCATCCGCGCCGCCGAACTCCTCGGCATCGAGATCCCGCGCTTCTGCGACCACCCGCTGCTGGACCCGGCGGGCGCCTGCCGGCAGTGCATCGTCGAGGTGGAGGGCCAGCGCAAGCCGATGGCCTCCTGCACCATCACCTGCACCGACGGCATGGTCGTCAAGTCGCAGCTGACCTCCCCGGTGGCCGAGAAGGCCCAGCGCGGGGTGATGGAGCTGCTGCTGATCAACCACCCGCTGGACTGCCCGGTCTGCGACAAGGGCGGCGAGTGCCCGCTGCAGAACCAGGCCATGCAGGTCGGCGACCCGGAGTCGCGCTTCGAGGGCAAGAAGCGCACCTTCGCCAAGCCGGTACCGATCTCCACACAGGTGCTGCTGGACCGCGAGCGCTGCGTGCTGTGCGCGCGCTGCACCCGCTTCAGCAACCAGATCGCCGGCGACCCGATGATCGAGCTCGTCGAGCGCGGCGCCCTCCAGCAGGTCGGCACCGGAGAGGGCGACCCCTTCGAGTCGTACTTCTCCGGCAACACCATCCAGATCTGCCCGGTCGGCGCGCTCACCTCCGCCGCGTACCGCTTCCGCTCCCGCCCCTTCGACCTGGTCTCCTCGCCGTCGGTGTGCGAGCACTGCGCCGGCGGCTGCGCGACCCGCACCGACCACCGGCGCGGCAAGGTCCTGCGGCGGCTGGCCGCCAATGACCCCGAGGTCAACGAGGAGTGGATCTGCGACAAGGGGCGGTTCGCCTTCCGCTACGCCCAGCAGCGCGACCGGCTCGAGCACCCCTTGGTGCGCAACGCCGAGTCCGGTGAACTGGAGCCGGCGAGCTGGCCCGAGGCCCTGGAGGCGGCGGCCCGCGGGCTGACCGCGGCCAAGGGGCGCACCGGCGTACTGACCGGCGGCCGGCTGACCGTCGAGGACGCCTACGCCTACGCCAAGTTCGCCCGGATCGCCCTGCAGAGCAACGACATCGACTTCCGGGCCCGGGTGCACAGCGCCGAAGAGGCCGACTTCCTGGCGGCCAAGGTCGCCGGGCGGGGGCGTGATCTGGACGATGGGGGTACCTCCCACGGGTCAAGGAGTGGGGGAGGGGTCACGTACACCGCCCTGGAGCAGGCGCCGGCCGTCCTGCTGGCCGGGATCGAGGCCGAGGAGGAGGCGCCGGGCGTCTTCCTGCGGCTGCGCAAGGCGCACCGCAAGAGCGGCCAGCGCACCTACGGGCTGGGCAGTTACGCCTCACGCGGGCTGATCAAGGCCGGTGGGACGCTGCTGCCGGCCGCCCCGGGCACCGAGACCGAATGGCTGGACGCGCTCGCCGGCGGCGTCGGCCTGGAGGGCGAGGGGCACGCGGCCGCCGAGGCGCTGCGCGCGGACGGCGCGGTGATCGTCGTCGGCGAGCGGCTGGCGGGGGTGCCCGGCGCGCTGACCGCCGCGGTGCGCGCCGCCGCCGCGACCGGTGCCCGCCTGGTGTGGATTCCGCGGCGGGCGGGCGATCGCGGCGCCGTCGAGGCCGGCGCGCTGCCCGGTCTGCTGCCCGGCGGGCGGCCGGCCACCGACCCGCGGGCCCGCGACGAGGTCGCCGCGGCCTGGGGCGTCGCCGCGCTCCCGCACCGGCACGGCCGCGACACCGGCCAGATCATCGAGGCCGCGGCGACCGGGGAGCTCAGCGCGCTGCTGGTGGCCGGAGTCGAGGTCGCCGACCTGCCGGACCCGGCGCGGGCGCTGACCGCCCTGGACGAGGTCGGCTTCCTGGTCAGTCTGGAGCTGCGGCCCTCGCAGGTCACCGAGCGGGCGGATGTGGTCCTGCCGGTGGCGGCCGTGGTGGAGAAGGCCGGCACGTTCCTCAACTGGGAGGGCCGGGCGCGGCTGTTCGAGGCGGCGCTCAAGCCGGACCAGATGACCCGCCGCCAGCTGCAGCCGGACTCCCGGGTGCTGCACATGCTCGCCGACGCCATGGACGTCCACCTGGCCCTGCCCGACATCCGCTCCGTACGCCGCGAGCTGGACCGGCTCGGCAGCTGGGACGGCCCGTACGCCGGTGAGCCCCACGAGACCGGGCGTCCGCTGCCCCGGCCCGCCGACGGCGAGGCGGTACTCGCCGGGCACCGGCTCCTGCTGGACCAGGGGCTGCTCCAGGAGGGCGACGAGGCACTGGCCGGCACCCGGCACGCCGCGCTCGCCCGGCTGTCGCAGACCACCGCCGAGGAGACCGGCGTCAAGGACGGCGACCTGCTGGAGGTCGGCGGACCGGCCGGCTCGGTCCGGCTGCCGCTGAAGGTCACGCCGATGCCCGACCGGGTGGTGTGGCTGCCGCTCAACTCCACGGGCGGTGGCGTCGCCGCCGACACCGGGGCGCGCCCCGGTGACCTGGTGAAGATCTCCGCCGCTCCGGGCACGCCGGCGCAGGCCAAGGAGGTGGACGCATGATGCAGCTCGGCCAACTGGCCACCGCGCAGACCGCGCTGGCCCAGGAAGACCTGTCGATGTTCGGCCGCGATCCCTGGTGGCTGATCGTCATCAAGGCGGTCTTCTGCTTCGCGTTCCTGATGCTGACGGTCCTGTTCTCGATCGTCTGGGAGCGCAAGGTCGTCGCCTGGATGCAGCTGCGCATCGGCCCCAACCGGCACGGCCCCTGGGGGATGCTCCAGTCGCTGGCCGACGGCATCAAGCTGATGCTGAAGGAGGACCTGGTCGTCAAGCGGGCCGACAAGGCGGTCTACATCATCGCGCCGATCGTGGCGGCCATCCCGGCCTTCATGGCGATCGCGGTGATCCCCTTCGGTCCGGCGGGCAACGAGATCTCGATCTTCGGCCACCGCACTCCGATGCAGCTGACCGACCTGCCCATCGGCATCCTCTACATCCTCGCCACGGCCTCCGTCGGCATCTACGGCATCGTGCTGGCGGGCTGGTCCTCCGGCTCGACCTACCCCCTGCTCGGCGGGCTGCGCTCGTGCGCGCAGATGATCTCGTACGAGATCGCGATGGGCATCTCGTTCGCGGCGGTGTTCTTGTACTCCGGGTCGATGTCGACCTCCACCATCGTGGAGTCGCAGCAGGACCGGTGGTACATCCTGCTGCTGCCGGTGTCCTTCATCATCTACATCGTCGCCATGGTCGGCGAGACCAACCGGGCGCCGTTCGACATGCCGGAGTCCGAGGGCGACCTGGTCGGCGGCTTCAACACCGAGTACTCGTCCATCAAGTTCGCGATGTTCATGCTGGCCGAGTACATCAACATGGTCACCGTCTCGGCGGTCGCGGTCACGCTCTTCCTGGGCGGCTGGCGGGCACCCTGGCCCGTGTCGACGTTCTGGGAAGGCGCCAACCACGGCTGGTGGCCGCTGCTGTGGTTCACCCTCAAGGTGCAGCTGCTGCTGTTCTTCTTCATCTGGTTGCGCGGCACCCTCCCCCGGGTGCGCTACGACCAGTTCATGAAGCTGGGCTGGAAGGTCCTCATCCCGGTCTCGATGGTCTGGCTGATGCTGGTCGCCACCGTCCGGGCGCTGAAGAACGAGGGCTACGACTTCTCCCAGATCGTGCTGTACGTGGCCGGCAGCGCCGTCGCGCTGCTGCTGATCTCCCTGGTCGTGGACTTCTTCCGGCGCGGTGAGGAAGAGCAGGAGACGGACGGCGACGGCGCCTTCGACCCGATGGCCGGCGGCTTCCCCGTACCGCCGCTGCCCGGGCAGAGCCTGCCGCCCGTGCCGCGCCGGCGTCCCCGCCGGGACCGGGAGTTGATTGTCAGTGGTCGGGTGGACACTGTCAGTGACGGAAATGAGACCGACGGAAAGGGGGGCGACGGTGCCTGAGTTCCAGAACCCCGTGGCCGGCTTCGGCGTGACCTTCAAGGCCATGTTCAAGAAGCGGCTGACCGAGCAGTATCCGGAGGAGAAGAAGCCGACGGCGCCGCGTTTCCACGGCCGGCATCAGCTCAACCGCCATCCGGACGGGCTGGAGAAGTGCATCGGCTGCGAGCTGTGCGCCTGGGCGTGCCCGGCGGACGCGATCTACGTCGAAGGCGCGGACAACACCGACGAGGAGCGCTACTCCCCGGGTGAGCGCTACGGCCGCGTCTACCAGATCAACTATCTGCGCTGCATCCTGTGCGGGCTGTGCGTGGAGGCCTGTCCGACCCGCGCGCTCACGATGACCAACGAGTACGAACTCGCCGACCGCTCCCGCGAATCGCTCATCTACACCAAGGAGGAGCTGCTCGCGGGCCTGCAGGACACGATGGTCGACTCACCGCACGCGATCTACCCCGGCATGACGGAGAAGGACTACTACAACGGGCTGGTGACCGAGGCCGCGCCCGGCACCGTCCGCCAGGTCGCCGTCTCCAAGGGGGAGCACCCCGCAGAGCAGCCGGCCCCGACCGCCGACGAGGAGGTGCAGGCATGACCGGTCTCGCCGCCGCGGCCGCCTCCACGGGGGAGGCCGTGCAGTTCTGGATCCTGGGCAGCGTCGCCGTCATCGGCGCGCTGTGCACGATCCTGATGAAGCGGGCTGTGCACAGCGCCCTCTCGCTCGCCGGCACCATGATCGTCCTGGCGGTCTTCTACCTCGCCAACGGCGCGTACTTCCTCGGCGTCGTGCAGATCGTCGTCTATACGGGCGCGATCATGATGCTGTTCCTGTTCGTCGTCATGCTCGTCGGCGTCACGGCCGCGGACTCCCTCAAGGAGACGCTCAAGGGCCAGCGCTGGCTCGCCGCCGGCCTCGGCATCGGCTTCGGCATCCTGCTGATCGCCGGCATCGGCAACGCCTCGCTCAAGGAGTTCAACGGCCTGGGCGAGGCGAACGCCGGCGGCAACGTACAGGGCCTGGCCGCGCTCATCTTCACCAAGTACGTCTTCGCCTTCGAAGTCACCGGCGCGCTGCTGATCACGGCAGCCGTCGGCGCGATGGTGCTCACGCACCGGGAGCGCACGGAGCGGGCCAAGTCGCAGCGCGAGCAGTCCGAGGCGCGCATCCGCGAGGGCAAGCAGGTGCCCCCGCTGCCCGCCCCGGGGGTCTACGCCCGGCACAACGCCGTCGACATCCCGGGCCTGCTGCCCGACGGCACCCCGTCCGAGCTGACCGTCAGTCCCACGCTGCGCGAGCGCGGCCAGATCCGCGATGTCTCCGGTGAGTCGCTCGCCGAACTCAAGGCGCTGGAGCAGCGCTCCGAGGAGTGGCTGGGCCGCGGCACGGAGGACGAGCCCCCGCCCGGGGCCTCCGGTGGCGCGACGCGGAAGGAGCACAAGGAGGGGGCCAAGAAATGAACCCGGTCTACTACCTCTACCTCGCCGCCCTGCTGTTCACCATCGGCGCGGCCGGGGTGCTGATCAGGCGGAACGCCATCGTGATGTTCATGTGCATCGAGCTGATGCTCAACGCCTGCAATCTCGCCTTCGTCACCTTCTCGCGGATGCACGGGAATCTGGACGGCCAGATCATCGCCTTCTTCACGATGGTCGTCGCCGCGGCCGAGGTCGTGGTCGGCCTGGCGATCATCGTGTCGATCTTCCGCACCCGTCATACGGCCTCGGTCGACGACGCCAGTCTGATGAAGCTGTAAGGGGTCGCACAAAGTGGAGAACTTGATCGCGCTGCTTGTCGCGGCACCGCTGGTCGGTGCGGCCCTGCTGCTGTGCGGCGGCAAACGACTCGACCGCACCGGCCACTGGATCGGCACGCTGCTGGCGGTGGCGTCGTTCGCCGTCGGGGTGGCGCTCTTCGCCGACATGCTCGGCAAGAGCCCCGAGCACCGTGCCCTGCACCAGCATCTGTTCAGCTGGATCCCGGTCGGCGGCTTCCAGGCCGACGTCGCCTTCCAGCTCGACCAGCTGTCGATGACCTTCGTCCTGCTGATCACCGGTGTCGGATCGCTGATCCACATCTACTCGATCGGCTATATGGAGCACGACGAGCGGCGCCGCCGCTTCTTCGGCTACCTCAACCTCTTCCTCGCGGCGATGCTGCTCCTCGTCATCGCCGACAACTACCTTCTGCTGTACGTCGGCTGGGAGGGCGTCGGCCTCGCCTCGTACCTCCTGATCGGGTTCTGGCAGCACAAGCCCAGCGCGGCCACCGCCGCCAAGAAGGCGTTCCTGGTCAACCGCGTCGGCGACATGGGCCTGTCCATCGCGATCATGCTGATGTTCACGACGTTCGGGACCTTCGCCTTCGGGCCGGTGTTCGCGGCCACCGGTGACACCTCCGAAGGCAAGCTCACCGCCATCGGGCTGATGCTGCTGCTGGCCGCCTGCGGCAAGTCGGCACAGGTGCCGCTGCAGTCCTGGCTGGGTGACGCGATGGAGGGCCCGACCCCGGTCTCGGCCCTGATCCACGCCGCCACGATGGTCACCGCCGGGGTGTATCTGATCACCCGCTCCGGGGCGATCTTCAATGCCGCGCCGGACGCGCAGACCGCCGTCGTCGCCGTCGGCGCGGTCACCCTCCTGTTCGGTGCGATCGTCGGTTGCGCCAAGGACGACATCAAGAAGGCCCTGGCCGGCTCGACGATGTCGCAGATCGGCTACATGGTCCTGGCCGCCGGACTCGGCCCCATCGGCTACGCCTTCGCGATCATGCACCTGGTCACCCACGGCTTCTTCAAAGCAGGCCTCTTCCTCGGCGCCGGCTCGGTGATGCACGGCATGAACGACGAGGTCGACATGCGCCATTACGGCGGCCTGCGCCGGTACATGCCGATCACGTTCATCACCTTCGGCCTCGGCTATCTGGCGATCATCGGCTTCCCCGGACTGTCCGGCTTCTTCTCCAAGGACAAGATCATCGAAGCGGCCTTCGCCAAGGGCGGCACCGAGGGCTGGATCCTCGGCGGCGCGGCCCTCCTGGGCGCCGCGATCACCGCGTTCTACATGACACGGGTGATGCTGATGACGTTCTTCGGCGAGAAGCGCTGGGCCGAGACACCGGCCGCTGCCGCGCCGGGGCAGCAGGTGCAACACCCGCACGAGTCGCCGAAGGTCATGACGCTCCCGATGATCGTGCTGGCCGTCGGATCGGTCTTCGCCGGCGCGCTGTTCAGCGTCAACGACGCCTTCGTGAAGTGGCTGGAGCCGGTCACCTCCTTCGCGCACGGCCACTCCCCGGTCAGCGCCACCACCGTCACCGCCTCGACCGTCGTCGTCCTGCTCATCGGCGTCGGCATCGCCTGGCTGATGTACGGGCGCAAACCCGTCCCGCAGCTCGCCCCGCGCGGTTCGTGGCTCACCCGGGCCGCCCGCCGGGACCTGCTCCAGGACGACTTCAACCACATCGTCTTCGTGCGCGGCGGCGGCGAGGTCACCACCACGCTCGTCCAACTCGACCGCTCCCTGGTGGACGGGGCGGTCAACGGCACGGCGGCCTCGGTGGGCGGACTCTCCGGCCTGCTGCGCCAGTTGCAGAGCGGCTTCGTCCGCTCGTACGCGGTCCAGATGCTGGGCGGGGCCGCCGTTCTCGTCGCCGCGACCCTGCTGATGAGGGGTGTCTGAGCCATGTCGTTTCCCCTGCTGACGGCAACGGCCGTGGTGCCGGCGGTCGGCGCGATCGCCACCGCCGCGCTGCCCGCGGCCAAGCGCACCGTGGCCAAATGGCTCGCGCTGCTGTTCTCGCTGATCACCTTCGCGCTGGCCCTGGTCGTCGCGTTCCGCTTCGACCCCGGAGCCAAGAGCCCGTACCAGCTCACCGAATCGCACGCCTGGATCCAGGACTTCGGCGTCCGCTACGAACTCGGCGTGGACGGCATCGCGGTCGCCCTGATCGCGCTGACCGCCCTGCTGATCCCGTTCATCATCCTTGCCGGCTGGCATGACGCCGACCCTCTGGAAGAGGCCACGCCCAACCGGCGCTGGCGGCCCACCCAGGGCTTCTTCGCGCTGATCCTGGCCGTCGAGGCGATGGTGGTGATCTCCTTCGAGGCCACCGACGTCTTCCTCTTCTACATCTTCTTCGAAGCCATGCTGATCCCGATGTACTTCCTCATCGGCGGCTTCGGGGACCGCGCCGGTGCGGACGGCGAGGAACAGGCCGCCGGCCGGCGGTCGTACGCCGCGGTGAAGTTCCTGCTCTACAACCTCGCCGGCGGCCTGATCATGCTGGCCGCGGTGATCGGGCTGTACGCCGTCACCGCCGACCAGCTCGGCACCGGCACGTTCTCGCTCCAGCAGATCGTCGAGGCCCGCGCCGCCGGCAAGCTGGACATCGCCGCCGGCACCGAGCGGCTGCTCTTCCTCGGCTTCTTCTTCGCCTTCGCGGTGAAGGCGCCGCTGTGGCCGCTGCACACCTGGCTGCCCGGCGCCATGGGCGAGTCGACCGCGCCGGTCGCGGTGCTGATCACCGCGGTCGTCGACAAGGTCGGCACGTTCGCGATGCTCCGCTTCTGCCTCCAGCTCTTCCCCGAGGCCAGCAGCTGGGCCACCCCCGCCATCCTGGTGCTCGCGCTGATCAGCATCGTCTACGGCGCGCTGCTCGCGGTCGCCCAGCGGGACATCAAGCGGCTGATCGCCTACGCCTCGATCTCCCACTTCGGCTTCATCATCCTGGGCATCTTCGCGATGACGTCCCAGGGCCAGGGCGGCGCCACGCTCTACATGGTCAACCACGGCATCTCCACCGCCGCGCTGATGCTGGTGGCCGGCTTCCTGATCAGCCGCCGCGGCTCGCGCCTGATCGCGGACTACGGCGGCGTCCAGAAGGTCGCCCCCGTTCTCGCCGGCACGTTCCTCATCGGCGGTCTCGCCACCCTGTCACTGCCGGGCCTGGCGCCGTTCGTCAGCGAGTTCCTGGTCCTGGTCGGCACGTTCACCCGCTATCCCGTGATCGGCATCATCGCCACCTTCGGCATCGTCCTCGCCGCGCTCTACGTCCTGGTCCTCTACCAGCGGACGATGACCGGGCCGGTGAAGGCCGAGGTGACCGGCATGCCCGACCTCAGGGTGCGGGAGCTGGTGGTGGTGGCGCCGCTGATCGCGCTGCTGATCTTCCTCGGGGTGTATCCGAAGCCGCTGACCGACATCGTCAATCCGGCCGTCGACCACACCCTGTCCGTCGTGGACAAGCAGGACCCCAAGCCCACTGTGCAGGTGAACGCCGTGCCCGGCGGAGGCCGGCACGGCCACGCCGCGAACGATCAAGACGTGGAGGCCGCGAAGTGAGTTCCGTGGCAAGTGTCCACAGCCTGTGGACGGTGGCGGCCGGCGCACCGGGCAAGATCCCGGGGCCGCACATCGAGTACGCCCAGCTGTCGCCGACGCTGATCGTCCTCGGTGCGGCAGTGATCGGCGTCCTGATCGAGGCGTTCGTGCCGCGCCGCGCCCGCTACCACTCCCAGTTGCTGCTGTCCCTGGTGACGCTGGCCGCCGCGTTCGCCGCGGTGATCGGCCTGGCGGCCGGCGGCTTCGGCTCGTCCAAGGCGCATATCGCCGCCATGGGCGCCATCGCCGTCGACGGCCCCGCCCTGTTCCTGCAGGGCACGATCCTGCTGGTGTCCCTGATCGCGGTCTTCACCTTCGCCGAGCGCCGGCTCGACCCGGCGGCGCACGGCAAGCGAGTGGACTCCTTCGCGGCCCAGCCCGCCGCCGTCCCAGGCGGCCCGGCCGAACAGGCCGCGGTCAAGGCCGGGTTCACCACCTCGGAGGTCTTCCCGATCGCGCTCTTCGCGATCGGCGGCATGCTGGTCTTCCCGGCGGCCAACGACCTGCTGACGCTCTTCGTCGCCCTGGAGGTCTTCTCCCTCCCGCTCTACATCCTGTGCGCGCTGGCCCGCCGCCAGCGACTGCTGTCGCAGGAGTCCGCCGTCAAGTACTTCCTCCTCGGCGCCTTCTCCTCCGCGTTCCTCCTCTTCGGCGTGGCCCTGCTGTACGGCTACGCCGGCACCGTGACGTACGCCGGGATCGCCGAGGTGATCTCGGACGGCGCCAAGCAGATCGACCCGGCACTGGCAGGCACCATGGGCAACGACGCGCTGCTGCTGATCGGCGCGGCGCTGGTGCTGATGGGCCTGCTGTTCAAGGTCGGCGCGGTCCCGTTCCACATGTGGACCCCGGACGTCTACCAGGGTGCGCCCACCCCGGTCACCGGCTTCATGGCGGCCGCCACGAAGGTCGCCGCCTTCGGCGCGCTGCTGCGCCTGCTGTACGTCGTCCTGCCGGGCATGCGCTGGGACTGGCGGCCGGTGCTGTGGGGCGTCGCGATCATCACGATGCTGGGCGGCGCGATCATCGCCATCACCCAGACCGACATCAAGCGGCTGCTGGCCTACTCCTCCATCGCGCACGCCGGCTTCATCCTCGCCGGTGTGATCGCCACCAGTGAGGACGGCATCTCCTCGGTGCTCTTCTACCTCGGCGCCTACTCCTTCGTGACGCTCGGCGCCTTCGCCGTCGTCACCCTGGTGCGGGACGCGGGCGGCGAGGCCACTCAGCTGTCCAAGTGGGCCGGGCTCGGACGCCGTTCGCCGCTGGTGGCCGCGGTCTTCGCCGTCTTCCTGCTGGCCTTCGCCGGCATCCCGCTGACCTCCGGCTTCGCCGGGAAGTTCGCGGTCTTCAAGGCGGCGGCACAAAGTGGTGCGGGCTGGCTCGTGGTGGTCGGTGTCATCTCCTCCGCCATCGCCGCGTTCTTCTACATCCGCGTCATCGTGCTGATGTTCTTCAACGAGCCCAAGGCGGAAGGCCCGACCGTCGCGGTCCCCAGTCCGCTGACGACCACGGCCATCGCCATCGGCGTCACGGCCACCCTGGTGCTCGGTCTGGCGCCGCAGTACTTCCTCGACCTCGCCGGGCAGGCAGGGGTCTTCGTGCGCTGAGGCACCGCAGTCCGGCACGCACAACGGCCGCCGCCCGCGCCCCGCTCGGGGCCGGGCGGCGGCCGTTGCCGCGCAGGGCGGCGGTCAGCTCTTGGGCATGCCGCTCGGCAGCTCGGGCATGTCGGGGATCTTCACGCTGCCGTCGCTGGACTTGGTGTACTTCTCGGTGGGGCCGTTCTTCCAGTCGACGGTCAGGGTCTTGCCGTCCGAAGCGGGCTTGAGGGTGCCCATGGTGCGGGTGGTGTCCCCGTCGGTGCACTTGAGCGCGGCCATGGTCATTCCGGCCATCGTCTGGACCTTGCCCAGACAGGCGGCCTTGTGGCCGTTGCTGAACGCGACCGTACCCTCCTTGATCACGAGGATCAGCGGGCTGCCGCTCGATCCGGCCTTCCAGGCTCCCTCGACCGCGGTGGGGCCGGCGGGCTTGTCGGCGTCTCCCGGAGTCGACGGCGCGGCCTCCGGCGTCTTGCTCGGCTTGCTGTCGGTGCCGCCGCTGCTTCCGCAACCGCTGAGCAGCATCGCGGCGATGGCCGCCGCCCCGGCGATCTGCGCTGCCTTGCGCACGTACGTCTCCTCCGTTGTGGGACAGGGAGACGTGAGGCTAGCAGCGCCCTCCACGGCTCTCGGATCCGTCACCGGATTGCGTCAACGCCGGTACGGACTTGGTGTGGGGCTGTGACGCGAAAACGGGGCTAAGGGGGCGAAATGGGCGGGGGTGGGGGAGGGGGTGGAGCGGGGCACGGATAGCTACTGCCTTGCGGGGCCTCCCCCCCCCGCCCCGCCCCCCGCCCCCTCCACCTCATGCTTCAGCGCCTGCCGCCGGGAAGGCCGCCGCCAGGCCCCCTGCTGAGGCCGGCGCCAGGGCGACGCCCGCCAATGCCGCCACCAGGACTCTGCCGAGACTGGCCCCAGGGCCCCTGGCGAGGTCGCTGCAGACCTTTTTCCGTCCCTCCGCCGGAGCCTCTGCCAGGACCTCTACTGGGGCCACTCGTGGCCTAATCGCACTCTCCAGCCGCCCTTCCCCGCCCTACGCCCCACCTCCGGCACTCTGGTCGTCCTGTACGGCGCGGAACGCGGCGTGTGCCGTCCACTCCTCCTTGACCAGGCGTCTCAGATCGCGGCGGAGTGGGCGGAAGGCGCTGCCCGGCAGGAGCTTGGCGTCCAGGCCCGTCGCCGAGGAGTGCGCCGCCAGGAGCCGGGCGCGCCGGTCGGGGAGCCCGGCGTCGACCGCCGCCCTGAAGCGGGCGCGGGCGGGGCCGGCCAGGTCCACCGCCCCTGCCGGGAAGCGCTCGTACGGCACCAGGCCCAGGGCGCGGTGGACCTGTCTGCGCAGCGCGCCGCGCTCCTCCAGACGGCGCAGGCACAGCTCCCGGACGGGGCGGCCGGCTCGGCGTACCCAGCGGTGGGCCCTGGTGCCCCGGCCGCCCTTGGCGGGGGCGGGGAGCGTTGCCAGGGCGCCGTCGAGTATCGGGTCGCCCAGCGGCAGCGGATTGGCCACCGTGACGCGGTCGCCGCGCTCGACCGCGACCCGCCCGGCCGCCTCCAGGTCGGCCAGCGCCGCTCCGGCCAGCCCGTACCGCAGGTACCTGGGGTTGTTCAGCGGGCGGCCGCGGACCGGGTCGAGGGCGAGCAGCAGCAGCTCCTCGGGGAGGGTGAGGGGCACGTCGGTCATGTCACTGCGGAGTCCCCACCGTGGGTGCGGGCAGGATACGGCCGGTGACATCGCCCAGCTCGATCCGGGCGCCGCCGGGGCCCGGGGCCCAGGCGGTGAGGGTGACCACGTCGCCGTCCTGGAGGTAGGGGCCCTTGCCCTGGGTGAGTTCGAGCAGGCAGCCGAGCTGATCGGGGTCGGGACCGGAGACCGTGCCGGAGGCGAACAGATCGCCGGTGCGGAGGGAGGCGCCGTTGACGGTCATGTGGGCCAGCTGCTGGGCGGCCGTCCAGTACATGCTGGCGAACGGGGGCCGTGAGACGACCTCGTCGTTGATCCGCACCTCGATGCGGATGTCGAAGCCGCCCGGCTCCGCGCCGGAGTCGTCGAGGTAGGGCAGCGCTGGGACGTCCCGGGTGGGCGGTGCCGTACGGGCCTCGTCAAGGGCGTCGAGCGGGGTGATCCAGGCGGAGACGGAGGTGGCGAAGGACTTGCCGAGGAACGGGCCGAGCGGCACGTACTCCCAGGCCTGGATGTCTCGGGCGGACCAGTCGTTGACGAGGCAGACACCGAACACGTGGTCACGGAAGGAGCCCAGGCCGACGGGCTCATGGAGCGTGGAGGGCGTGCCGACGACGAAGCCGACCTCGGCCTCGATGTCGAGGCGGGTGGAAGGGCCGAAGGTGGGGGCCTCGTCCGCCGGAGCCTTGCGCTGCCCGTTGGGCCGCACCACCGGGGTGCCGGTGGCGACGACGGTGCCCGACCGGCCGTGGTAACCGATCGGCAGATGCTTCCAGTTGGGCGGCAGCCCCGCGTCGTTCGGGCGGAAGATCCGGCCGACGTTCGTGGCGTGGTGCTCGCTGGAGTAGAAGTCGACGTAGTCGGCGACCTCGAAGGGGAGATGCAGGGTGACCTCCTCCAACGGGTGGAGCAGCGGGGCCACTTCGTCGCGGTGCGCGGGGTCGGTCACGGCGGTGTGGACGGCCGCGCGGATCTGCTGCCAGACGGGCCGGCCGGCGGCGAGGAGTGGGTTGAGGGTCGGCGCGGCGAGAAGCTCGGCGTGCGGATGGATGGCGGCCGGGAGGGCGCTGGGCAGGGCGCTGAGGTCGAGGACATGGGCGCCGTAGCGGACACCGATGCGGTGTTGGTCGGGCGCATCGGTGGTGCTGAAGACGCCGTAGGGGAGGTTGTGCGGGCCGAAGGGATCGCCTTCCGCCAGCTCGAACGGGCTCTGCTCGGGCATGGACAGCTCCTCGCGTTCGTCGTCGCCGGTGGGCAGCCGGGCCGTCCGGGGCTGGTGTGTCCCCGAGCCGGTGGCTGTGTTGATCAGAGTACGGCCGGGCACGTCGCGGCGAAGTGGCCTGTGGATAACTCGCGCGGGCGGTTGCGCCGGGCGAGCGTGCGCGATCGGCGCAGCTGATGCGTCGGGCGGACGGGCGGGCCCGCTCGGCGGGGCGGCCGCGGGGCGCGAGCGCGACGTGGGCGTAGGCGTAGGAAGTCGGCCGGCGGCCGTCTGCCTGCTACGCCCCAAGCGATGGCAATGTCCGGAAAAGCCTTGCTGTACTACGCAATTCGGTCCTAGCTTCCTTTCCTGGCACGGGCCGGGGAGGGGGCCGTTCCGTTGGGGGGACACGTGGCTCGCAATGGCGCACGGCTCGCGGTCGACCGGAGTGTTCCGGGGCTGATCGTGAAGATCGGGGCTTATCCCTTGCACCACGGCGGTGTGGGGGCGATTCGCAGCTTGGGGCGGCTCGGTGTCCCCATGTACGCCGTGACGGAGGACCGCTGCACGCCGGCGGCGGCCTCCCGCTATCTCCGCGGCCGCTTCGTGTGGCCGACCACCGGGCGCGAGGAGCCGGACCGGCTGGTGGCGGGGCTGCTGCGGATCGGCCGCCGGATCGGGCGGCCGACGGTGCTGATCCCCACCGACGAAGAGGCCGCGGTGCTGATCGCCGAGCATGCCGAGGTGCTCGCCGGATCGTTTCTCTTCCCAAGGGTGGCGGCGGACCTGCCGCGCAGGCTTGCCAGCAAGCAGGGCCTGCACGAGCTGTGCCTGGCACACGGCGTGCCCTCGCCGGCCGCCGCCTTCCCCGCGTCCTACGGGGAGATCGAGGCGTACGCCAGGCAGGCGCGCTTCCCGGTGGTGGCCAAGAACCGCGAGGCGTTCGTACGGCGCAGGAGACCCGCTGTCGCCGGCACGACCCGGATAGAGGGACCGGGTCAACTGCTCGACCTGGCGCGGGGCTGGGGGCCGCGGCCCGGCGTGATCCTCCAGGAGTACCTGCCCCGCGAGCAGGCCGAGGACTGGATCGTGCACGGCTGCTTCGGCTCGGACGGCGCGCCACTGGCGCTGTTCACCGGCGTCAAGGTGCGCTCCTGGCCACCGCACGCCGGCATGACGGCCTGCGCGTATGTCGTCGGCAACCCCGAACTCGCCCGGATGTCCGCACAGTTCGTCAAGCGGATCGGGTTCACCGGGATCGCCGACCTGGACTGGCGGCTCGACCGCCGCGACGGCCGGTACCGGCTGCTCGACTTCAACCCCCGCATGGGCGCGCAGTTCCGGCTCTTCGAGAGCACTGCCGGGGTCGATGTCGTACGCGCCCAGCACCTGTACCTCACCGGGCGCACCGTGCCCGAAGGCGCCCAGCGGGCCGGGCGCCGCTTCGTCGTCGAGAATGTCGATCTGCCCGCGCGCTTCGCCTACGTGCGCGGTGGCGCGGCCACCGCGCACGTACCGGCGCGGGCCTCGGGCACCGAACTGGCGTGGTTCGCCGGGGACGACCCGCTGCCGTTCTTCACCATGCTCGCGCGGTCCGTCGGGCCGGGCGCCCACCACCTGATGCAGCTGCGCCGGGCGGGTCGCCGGGCGGGCACCGACGCACCACCTAGGCAAGGGGAGGAACCCAAGTGAGCACTCCGGTAGCGGTCATCGGGGCCGGCCCGTACGGCCTGTCGACGGCCGCGCACCTACGGGCGCGCGGCCTGCCGGTGCGGGTCTTCGGCCGCCCGATGGTCAGCTGGCACGCGCAGATGCCCGCGGGCATGCTGCTCAAGTCGACGCCGGCGGCCTCCAGCATCCACGCCCCGCAGGCCGGGCACACCCTCGGTGACCACTGCGCGGCAACAGGGGAGGGGCGCCGCTACGAGTCGGACTGGGACATCATCCCGGTGGAGACGTTCGTCCAGTACGGCCAGTGGGTGCAGCAGCGGCTGGTGCCGGATCTGGAGCAGGTCACGGTGGTCTCGGTCGACCGGCGGGCCGACGGCTTCGAGCTGAAGCTGGACAGCGGTGAGCAGTTCGGCGCCCGGGCAGTGGTCGTCGCCACCGGACTGAGCGGTCTGGCGCACCTGCCGCCGGAACTGGCCGCCGCGGTCCCGGACGGGCCGTCCGCCACCGGGCCCGTCTCGCACAGCTCGCAGCACCACGACCTGTCGGCGCTGGCCGGCCGGGAGGTGGTGGTCGTCGGCGCGGGGCAGTCGGCCCTGGAGAGCGCGGTGCTGCTGGCCGAGGCGGGCGCGGCGTCCGTAAGAGTGGTGGCGCGCGAGCCCGCCGCGGTGGGCTTCGGCGCGCCACCGGACCGCCAGCCGCGGCTGCGGCCGCCGTCCCCGTTCGGCAACGCCTGGTCGCTGTATGCGCTGACGTATCACGCCGACGCGTTCCGCCGTCTGCCGGCGCCGCTGCGGCGGTACCTGGTGCGCAGGGTGCTCGGCCCGCTGGGCGCCTGGTGGCTGCGGGACCGCTTCGCCGGACGGGTGCAGGTCACGCAGGGCCGGCGGATCGTCCGGGCGACGGTGCGCGACGGCCGTCCCGTACTGGCGCTGCGTGGCGCCGACGGCCAGGGCGGGGAGCTCGTGGCCGACCATGTGCTGGCCGCCACCGGCTACCGGATGGATCTCGCGGCGCTGGACTTCCTGGGCCAGGGGCTGCGCACCGAGGTCGTGACGCGGGCCGGCGGGCCCCTGCTGGACGCCGGTTTCGGCTCGTCGGTACCGGGGCTGTACTTCACGGGGCTGCCGGCGGCCGCCTCGTTCGGCCCGGTGATGCGCTTCGTCTGCGGCACGGCGTTCGCCTCGCCCCGGCTGGCGCGGGCGGTGGCGCGGGCGTACGGGTGACCGCCGGGCGCCCGGGCATGTGCGCGGCGCGGCGCTCAGGATGAGTGGAGTCCCGCCCGCCGCCCCGCCCCGCGGGCCGGGGGGCGAGTGGCCTGTGAGGATGGCCGAAGAACGCCTCTTCCGGGGCGGGTATTCGGCTCTCCGGTCAGAGCTGTGGCTCGTGGGGTGGGTGGGAAACGGGATGCCTTTGTTGCCCCGTTGACCGGAGTCAAACCCGCATCAAAGGGTGATCCGCAACGTACCGGCCGGGGGCCGCTGTGCTTCGCGGGCGGTTCGGGGGGCGGGCGCTCACGGTGATCGAACTGAGACCGGATACGCTGACCAATGGTGGAGACAGCGACAGATCGACATTCAGTTTGATCGTCAGCAGACAGGAGTACCCCTCGTGACCGTCGTCGGGCCCTTCGGGCTGAGCGTGCGGGACCAGGCTCTTGAGGCCGATGTCCAGGCCGGGTTGGCGGCTGTCGAGGAGGGCCTGCTGGAGGCCACCAAGAGCGACGTGCCGTTCATCACCGAAGCCGCGCAGCATCTCGTGCGCGCGGGCGGCAAGCGGTTCCGGCCGCTGCTGGTGGAGCTGGCAGCCCAGTTCGGTGACCCCCACAGCCCGGGCGTGGTGCCCTCGGCCGTCGTCGTGGAGCTGACCCATCTGGCGACGCTCTACCACGACGACGTGATGGACGAGGCCGATGTGCGCCGCGGCGTGGCCAGTGCCAACGCCCGCTGGGGCAACTCCGTCGCGGTGCTGACCGGGGACTTCCTCTTCGCCCGGGCCTCGCACATCCTCGCCGACCTCGGCCCCGAGGCGGTCCGGATCCAGGCCGAGGCCTTCGAGCGCCTGGTGACCGGCCAGATCCTGGAGACCGCGGGGCCGCGCGACGGCCGGGACCCCGTGGACCACTACCTGGACGTCCTCGCCGGCAAGACCGGTTCACTGGTCGCCGTCGCGTGCCGGTTCGGCGCGATGATGTCGGGCGCCGACGAGTCGACGGTCAACATCCTCACCCAGTACGGCGAGCGGCTGGGCACGGCCTTCCAGCTGGCCGACGACGTGCTCGACATCGCCAGCGACTCGCACGAATCGGGCAAGACGCCCGGTACGGACCTGCGCGAGGGCATCCCGACGCTGCCCGTGCTGCATCTGCGGGCGCGGGCCGAGAGCGCCGCCGGCACGCCGGAGGACCGCGCGCTGTGCGAGCTGCTGGCCGGCGATCTCACCGACGACGCCCGGCACGCCGAGGCGCTGGCCGGCCTGCGCGCCCACCCGGCGCTCGAAGAGGCCCGCCGCGACACCGTGCGCTATGCGGAGGAGGCCCGCGCGATGCTGGCGCCGCTGCCGCAGTGCCCGGCCAAGGAGGCCCTGGAAGGCCTCTGCGACGCGGTGGTGCACCGAGCCGGGTGACGTGGGGCGGGCGGATCCCTGAGGGATCGCCCGCCTGTCCCCTAGGGAGTGATCAGACTCCTGTCGTACGTGCAACGCCGTGCGGTGACCCGGCGTCATACCTCAGCAGTACGACGAGTTGGCCCCGCGGGCTGACGCGATACGCCCGGGGCTTTGGTGAGATGGAAAGCACCAGAGCACGGCGGACGGGTCACCTTGAGTCCAGGGGTGGGCGAGCGGACAGCGCAGCAACCGCCGCAAACGACGGAGGTAGGCAGATGCCACGGTACGAACCGACAGAGGTCACCGAAGGGGACGGGGGACACTCTCCGAAGCGCCGTAAAGCGGTGCGGTACGCCGTGCCGGTCGCGGTGGCGGGAGTGGCGGCGGCCACGATCGGGCTGGTCCCGGCGTTCGCCGGCGGTTCTCCGGACCTGCCGGAGATCTCGGCACAGGACCTGATCGCCAAGGTCGCCAAGTCGGATGCCCAGCAGCTCTCCGGCACGGTCCGGATCACCACGGACCTCGGCCTGCCCGCCCTGCCGGGCATGGCCGGAGGGGCCGGCGGCTTCGGCGGCGGCCCGGGCGGTGCCGAGAAGAAGGGCGACGGCGCGTCCGCGGCGCCCGAGAGCAAGCTGATGGAGCTGGCGTCCGGTGCGCACACGCTGCGCGTCGCCGCCGACGGCCCCGACAAGCAGCGGCTGTCGATCGTCGACAAGGCCGCCGAGTACAGCCTCGTCCACAACGGCAAGGACGTCTGGGCGTACGACAGCGGCAGCAACACCGCCGTCCACAGCACCGCGCCGGACGCCGGCCGGCACGGCAAGCAGCGCCCTGAGCCCAAGGACCTCCCCAAGGACCTGAAGAACGCCACCCCGCAGGACCTGGCCAAGCAGGCCCTGGAGGCGGCCGGGGACACGACCTCGGTCACCGTCGACGGCACCGCCAAGGTCGCCGGCCGGGACGCCTACCAGCTGCTGATCAAGCCCAAGCAGGCCGCTTCGACCGTCGGCTCGATCCGGGTCGCGGTGGACGCCGCCAACGGCGTCCCGCTGAAGTTCACCCTCACCCCCAAGAGCGGTGGCGCGGCCGCCATCGACGTCGGCTACACCGATGTCGACTTCGCCAAGCCCGCCGCGAGCCAGTTCTCCTTCACCCCGCCCAAGGGCGCCAAGGTCGTCAACGGCGACCAGGAGCGGGCGAAGGCCGAGCGTGAACACGGCAAGGGCAGCAAGGACTTCGGTTCCCGCAAGGGCATGAAGGACGTCGAGAAGGACCTGGGCGGGCTGAACGTCATCGGCAAGGGCTGGACGTCCATCGCCACGATCAAGGGCGCCGGCTCCGGCCTGCCCTCGGGCAAGGACCAGGGCGCGGGCGGCGACGTCGGCAAGTTCCTGGACAGCCTCGGTGACAAGGCCAGCGGCTCCTTCGGCTCCGGCCGGATCTTCAGCACCCGCCTGGTCAACGCCCTGATAACGGACAACGGCACGATCTACGTCGGCGCCGTCGACAAGCAGGCCCTGATCGACGCGGCCAACGCCGCCAAGTAACGGGCCACCACCGCACAGGGACCGCCGCGCCGCCCCTCACCGGGTGGCGCGGCGCGGCCCGCAGGCCAGCCGTACGACGTTGGGGGAGCCGATGCCACAGCCGCCCGCCACAGGGGCCGCCGGCGCGCGGCCACCCGCGGGCCCGGCCGCCTTCGACCACTCGCCGGCCGGGGACCGGGCGATCGAGACGCGGGGGCTGACCAAGGCCTACCGCGGTGGCCAGCTCGCCGTCGACGGCCTCGATCTGGCCGTACCGCGCGGCAGCGTCTTCGGCTTCCTCGGCCCCAACGGCTCCGGCAAGACCACCACCATCCGCATGCTGATGGGCCTGATCGACGCGACCGCCGGCAGTGCCCGGGTGCTCGGGCAGCCGATGCCCGCCGCGGCCCGCCGCGTGCTCCCCAAGGTCGGCGCGCTCATCGAGGGACCGGCGCTCTACGGCTTCCTCAGCGGCCGCGACAACCTGCGGCGTTTCGACGCCGCCGACCCCGCCGCCGACCCCCGTACCCGTACACAGCGGGTCGGCGGCGCACTGGAGCGGGTGGGCCTGGCCGCCGCGGCAAGCAAGAAGGCGCGGGCCTACTCCCTCGGCATGAAGCAGCGCCTCGGACTGGCCGCGGCGCTGCTCCAGCCCCGTGAGCTGCTGGTGCTCGACGAGCCCACCAACGGCCTGGACCCGCAGGGCATGCGGGAGATCCGCACCCTGGTCCGGGAACTGGCCGCCGACGGTACGACCGTCTTCCTCTCCTCCCACCTCCTCGACGAGATCGAGCAGGTCTGCACCCACGCCGCGGTGATGGCCCGCGGCCGGCTGATCACCCAGGGCACGGTCGCCGACCTGTCCGCCACGGTCCTCGGGCCCCGCGGCCACGGCCGGCTGACGGTGACGACTCCCGACGCGGCGGACGCGGTGCGGGTGCTGAAGGAGCACGGTGTGACCGGACTTCACGTCACCGACGACCGGGTGACGGGCGACCTCCCGGCCGGCCCTTCGGACCGGCCGGGCGATCAGGCGCCCCTGGAGCTGGCGGACGTCAACGCCGCCCTGGTGCACGCCGGTGTCCGGGTCCGTGCCTTCGGCACCGAACGCACCTCGCTGGAAGACGTCTTCGTACACCTGACCGGGGAGGGATTCGATGTCGCAGGCTGAGGCGGTGCCGCGCCGGCCCCGACCGCTGTGGTCGCTGGGCCTGCTGCGCAGCGAGATCACCATGACCTTCCGGCGCTGGCGCACCCTGGCGCTGCTGGCGGTGCTCGCCGGCGTCCCGGTCCTGGTCGGCATCGCCGTCAAGATCGAGACCGGCGACGGCGGGGCGGGGGGCGGCGGAGGTGCGGGCGGCCCGGCGTTCATCTCCCAGGTCAGCAACAACGGTCTCTTCCTGGTCTTCACCTCGCTCGCGGTGACGCTGCCGTTCTTCCTGCCGATGTCCATCGGCGTGATCGCAGGCGACTCCATAGCCGGCGAGGCGCACGGCGGGACGCTGCGCTACCTCCTGGTCGCGCCCGCGGGCCGCACCCGCCTGCTGCTGGTCAAATACGCCACGGCCATGACGTTCTGCCTGGTGGGCACCCTGGTCGTGGCGCTCTTCGCGCTGGCGACCGGCGCTGTGCTCTTCCCCCTGGGCGAGATCACCCTGCTCTCCGGCACGACCGTCTCCTTCGCCGAAGGTCTGCTGCGGGCGCTGGCCATCGCCGGAGCGGTGGCGCTGTCCCTGACGGGCGTGGCCGCCGTCGGCCTGTTCATATCGACGCTCACCAGCAGCGGTATCGCCGCCATGGCGACCACGGTCGGACTGCTGATCACCGTGCAGATCCTGGACACCATCCCCCAGCTGGACGCCATCCAGCCGTATCTCTTCCCGCACTACTGGCTGTCCTTCGCGGACCTGCTGCGCGACCCCGTCTACTGGGACCAGCTGCAGAAGAACTTCGGCCTGCAGGCGCTGTACGCGGCGGTGTTCGGGGCGGCCGCCTGGGCGCGGTTCACCACCCGCGACATCACGGCTTGAGGCCGGGAGGCTGCGCGGTGGCGGGCTCGGCCGCCGACGCCATCGCCTCGGTCGCGGCTGCCTCGCCCGCGCGGGCCGCGGCGGCGGCCAGCTGTGTCCGCCCCCGCCGCGCCGTCCGCAGGGCGTCCCAGGTCAGCACCACCAGCGCCACCCACACCAGTGCGAACCCGGCCCAGCGCTCCGGCGGCATCTCCTCGTGGAAGACCAGGAGACCCAGCACGAACTGGAAGGTCGGCGCCAGGTACTGCAGCATCCCGATCACGGTCAGCGGCAGCCGCATCGCCGAGGCACCGAAGCAGATCAGCGGCACCGCGGTCGCCACTCCGCAGGCCGAGAGCAGCAGCGCCTGGCCCACTCCGCCGCCCACGAAGCTGGACTGGCCCTGGGCCCCGAGGTAGATCAGGAAGCCCAGTGCGGGCAGCAGCTGCATGGCCGTCTCGGCGCTGAAGCCCTCGATGCCGTCGAGCTTGATGCCCTTCTTGACCAGCCCGTACGTCGCGAACGAGAAGGCCAGGCCGAGCGCGATCCAGGGCACCTTGCCGTAGGCGACGGTCATCACCACGACGGCCAGGGCGCCGACGCCCACTGCCGTCCACTGCAGCGGCCGCAGCCGCTCACGCAGCACGAGCACGCCGAAGGCGATGCTGACCAGAGGGTTGATGAAGTAGCCGAGCGACGCTTCCAGGACATGCCCGGCGTTGACCGCCCAGATGTAGAGGAACCAGTTGACCGAGATGACCAGCGCGCAGACCAGGACCAGTCCGAGCCGCTTGGGCTGCCGCAGCAGCGGGCCTATCCAGGCCCAGCGGCGCAGCACGGCCAGGATGACGACGGCGACGGGCAGCGACCACACCATCCGGTGGGCCAGGATCTCGGACGGCGCGACGGCGTCCAGCAGATGCCAGTAGAGGGGCAGCAGGCCCCACATGGTGTAGGCGGCGATGCCATAGGCGAGTCCAGCGCGCTGATCGGCTCGATGCTGCAAGGGGACCCTCCTGATGTGCTTCGTCGACCCTGCGAAGGTAGCGCCGCATCAGTCCGCCTGTCATGTGCGTATCGATAGACGGTCATGACGAAGGGGTGGCCGAAGGGCGACGGCGGGGAGACGCCTCTGATCGGAGGCCGCCTCCGGGCGGGAGTCACCGTGGTCCGGGAAGCCAGGCCGTCAGCCGCCTCAGGCCGTCAGCCGCCTCAGGGCGTCCGCGATGGACTCGGCGATCGGTGTCGTCGGGCGGCCGATGAGCCGGGAGAGGTCGCCGGGCGTCGCGGCCAGTTCGCCCCGGGCGATCCCGGCGTCCGCATCGGCGACCAGCTGCGCCCCCAAGGCCGGCACCCCCGCCTCGACCATCAGGGCCACATACCGCTCCTGGGGCAGATCGCGGTACGGGATTCGCCGGCCGGTCTGCCGGGACACCTCGGCCGCGTACTCCGCCATCGACCAGGCGGTGTCACCGCTCAGCTCGTACACCGAGTTCTCATGGCCGGCGCCGGTGAGCACGACGGCGGCCGCCTCGGCATAGTCCCGGCGCGCGGCGGAGGCCACCCGGCCCTCGCCCGCGCTGCCGATCACCGCGCCGGTCCTCAGCGTGCCGGCCAGCGCACCGGTGTAGTTCTCGTGGTACCAGCCGTTGCGCAGCAGGCAGTAGGGCACACCGGACGCGAGCAGCGCCTGTTCGGTGGCGATGTGCTCCTCGGCGATGGAGAAGGTGGCGGTCGGCCCGCCCAGCACGCTGGTGTACGCCAGCAGTCCCACGCCCGCCTCGCGCGCGGCGTCGATCACGTCGCGGTGCTGGGTGAGGCGCTGACCGGCCTCGTTGCCGGAGATGAGCAGGACCCGGTCGCCGGCCGCGAAGATCCCTTCGAGCGTCTCGGGCCGACCGTAGTCCGCGATCTTGATGCCCACGCCGAGCGCCGCCAGGCCCGCGGTCTTGGCCCGGTCCCGGGCGACCGCCACGATGTCGCCCGGTGCGGCGCGCTTGAGCAACTCGTCGATGACCAGCCGGCCGAGCGCCCCGGAGGCGCCGGTGACCACGATGCTCATGTCTTGCCCCTTGGCGGTTGGAGGCCGTCAGCATGGCACTCGTACGAGACGCGCAGAAGAGACGCGCCGCGCCCGCGCCGAACGACGCTCTGACACCCCGCAACCGAAAGCGGGTGCCCGTAGGGGGACGCCATGAGACGTTCCCCTACGGACACCCGCAGCGGTGTCCGGGGCCCGCCACGCCTCCGCCGCGCCCTGCGGCACGGCCGAGGCGTGGACCGCGGTCGTCAGCCGACGACCGTCCAGGTGTCGTTGCCGGTCAGCAGCGCGGCGAGGTCGCCCTTGCCCTGCTGCTCGATGGCGGTGTCGAGCTGGTCGGACATCAGGGTGTCGTAGACCGGCCGTTCGACATTGCGGAGCACACCGATCGGGGTGTGGTGGAGGGTGTCGGGGTCCGCGAGCCGGGAGAGCGCGAAGGCCGTGGTGGGGGAGGGGTTGTGCGCGTCGTGTACCAGCACGCCCTCCGTGCCCTCCTGCAGCACGTCGATGATCTTGAGGTCGCCGGTGGCCGGGTCGCGGACCACGCCCTTGGAGCCGAGGCCGTCGGGGGCCGGGGCGCCGAAGCGGATCGGCTGCCCGTGCTCCAGGCGGATGACGGCCTCCTGGGCCTTCTCCTTGTCCTTGAGGACCTCGAAGGCGCCGTCGTTGAAGATGTTGCAGTTCTGGTAGATCTCCACCAGCGCCGTGCCGGGGTGGGCGGCGGCCTCGCGCAGTACCGACGTGAGGTGCTTGCGGTCGGAGTCGACCGTACGGGCCACGAACGTCGCCTCGGCCCCGAGCGCCAGCGAGACCGGGTTGAACGGCGCGTCCAGCGATCCCATCGGCGTCGACTTGGTGATCTTGCCGACCTCGGAGGTGGGGCTGTACTGGCCCTTGGTCAGACCGTAGATCCGGTTGTTGAACAGCAGGATCTTGAGGTTGACGTTGCGCCGCAGGGCGTGGATGAGGTGGTTGCCGCCGATGGACAGCGCATCGCCGTCGCCCGTGACGACCCATACGGACAGATCGCGGCGCGAGGAGGCCAGGCCGGTGGCGATGGCCGGGGCGCGGCCGTGGATGGAGTGCATCCCGTAGGTGTTCATGTAGTACGGGAAGCGGGAGGAGCAGCCGATGCCGGAGACGAAGACGATGTTCTCCTTCGCCAGGCCGAGCTCGGGCATGAAGCCCTGTACGGCGGCGAGGACGGCGTAGTCACCGCAACCGGGGCACCAGCGCACTTCCTGATCGGACTTGAAGTCCTTCATGGACTGCTTGGCCTCGGCCTTGGGCACCAGGGAGAGCGCCTCGATCTGCGAGGGCCTCTCCGAGATCGTCTCAGTCATTGATGGCCTCCTTAAAGACCTCCGCGAGCTGCTCGGCCTTGAACGGCATCCCGCTGACCTGGGTGTGCGAGCGGGCGTCGACCAGGTACTTGGCGCGCAGCAGGGTGGCGAGCTGCCCGAGGTTCATCTCCGGCACGATCACCTTGTCGTAACGCGCCAGGACCTCGCCGAGATTCCGGGGGAAGGGGTTGAGGTGGCGCAGATGGGCCTGCGCGATGCGCTCCCCTGCGCCCCGTACGCGCCGTACCGCCGCGGTGATCGGTCCGTACGTCGACCCCCAGCCGATGACCAGGGTGCCGGCGCCCTTGCCGTCGGCGTCGGCGGGGTCGTCGACCGTGAGGTCCGGGACCTCGATGCCGTCGACCTTGGCCTGGCGGGTGCGCACCATGAAGTCGTGGTTGGCGGGGTCGTAGGAGATGTTGCCGGTGCCGTCCTGCTTCTCGATGCCGCCGATGCGGTGCTCCAGGCCCGGCGTGCCCGGCACCGCCCAGGGGCGGGCCAGGGTCTGCTCATCGCGCTTGTAGGGCCAGAAGACCTCCGTGCCGTCCGCCAGCTCGTGGTTGGGGCCGGAGGCGAACTGGACGCGCAGATCGGGGAGTTCCCCGACGTCGGGGATCCGCCAGGGCTCGGAGCCGTTGGCCAGATAGCCGTCGGAGAGCAGGAAGACGGGGGTGCGGTAGGTCAGCGCGATACGGGCCGCGTCCAGCACCGCGTCGAAGCAGTCGGCGGGGGTCCTGGGCGCCACGATCGGTACCGGCGCCTCGCCGTTGCGCCCGTACATCGCCTGCAGCAGATCGGCCTGCTCGGTCTTCGTGGGCAGGCCCGTCGAGGGCCCGCCACGCTGGATGTCCACGATCAGCAGCGGAAGCTCGAGGCTGACCGCGAGACCGATGGTCTCCGACTTCAGCGCCACACCCGGGCCGGACGTGGTCGTCACCGCCAGGGCGCCGCCGAACGCCGCGCCCAGCGCCGCGCCGATACCGGCGATCTCGTCCTCCGCCTGGAACGTCCGCACACCGAAGTTCTTGTGCTTGGACAGCTCGTGCAGGATGTCGGAGGCCGGGGTGATCGGGTAGGAGCCCAGATACAGCGGCAGGTCCGCCTGCTGGGAGGCGGCGACCAGCCCGTAGGACAGCGCGAGGTTGCCGGAGATGTTGCGGTAGGTGCCGGTCGGGAAGGCCTTGGTCGCCGGGGCGACCTCGTAGGAGACCGCGAAGTCCTCGGTCGTCTCGCCGAAGTTCCAGCCCGCCCGGAACGCGGTGACGTTCGCCTCCGCGATGTCCGGCTTCTTGGCGAACTTGGCGCGCAGGAACTTCTCGGTGCCTTCGGTCGGGCGGTGGTACATCCACGACAGCAGGCCCAGCGCGAACATGTTCTTGCTGCGCTCGGCCTCCTTGCGGGAGAGCCCGAACTCCTTGAGCGCCTCGATCGTCAGCGTCGTCAGCGGCACCGGATGGACGTTGTAGGCCGCCAGTGAGCCGTCCTCCAGCGGGCTGGTCGCATAGCCGACCTTCGCCATCGGGCGCTTGGTGAACTCGTCGGTGTTGACGATGATCTCCGCGCCGCGCGGGACGTCGGCGAGGTTCGCCTTGAGTGCGGCCGGGTTCATCGCGACCAGCACGTTCGGAGCGTCACCGGGCGTGAGGATGTCGTGGTCGGCGAAGTGCAGCTGGAAGCTGGAGACGCCCGGCAGCGTGCCGGCGGGCGCCCGGATCTCGGCGGGGAAGTTGGGCAGCGTCGACAGGTCGTTGCCGAACGACGCCGTTTCTGAGGTGAACCGGTCTCCGGTGAGCTGCATTCCGTCACCGGAGTCACCGGCGAACCGGATGATCACCCGGTCCAGGCGCCGGACTTCCTTGCTCTGCCCGCCGTTACCGGAAGCGCGCTGTTCCCCGACTAGCGCTGCGTCGGTCTGCTCGGCTGGGCTACTGACCTGGCTGGTCACTGCTTCGGACCTCCCTCGAGGGGTGCGGCGTCCCCGCCGGAGGCAGGGCTCGGGACTAGTCGTACCGGACGGTTGTCCCATAACCATCGTACGTGGGTAAGGGTGACCTTCCCTGGGTCGATCACATGGTGGACGTCAAGATGAGACACCATTCTGGTGTGTTTTGTCATGAAATCACCGCCCCCGTGGCCCCTTATTCATGACGCTCCGGACTCCTCCATTGGTTCTACGCCCAAAGTCCTGGGCCGCACCCAAAATGGCCACGGCCTGCCAAACTGACAGGGTGTCAGCGAGTCAGGAGTTGAGGTAGGTGAGAACGGCGAGCACCCTGCGGTGATCCCCGTCACTCTGCGCCAGCCCCAGCTTCAGGAAGATGTTGCTGACGTGCTTCTCGACCGCGCCGTCGCTGACGACCAGCTGCCGGGCGATGGCGGAGTTCGTCCGGCCCTCGGCCATCAGCCCCAGCACCTCCCGCTCGCGCGGCGTCAGGTTGGCCAGCACATCCTGCTTACGGCTGCGGCCCAGCAGCTGGGCCACCACCTCCGGGTCCAGCGCGGTGCCGCCCTCGGCGACCCGGACCACCGCGTCGACGAACTCCCGGACCTCGGCGACCCGGTCCTTGAGCAGATAGCCGATACCCCGGCTCGACCCGGCCAGCAGCTCCGTGGCGTACTGCTCCTCGACATACTGCGAGAGCACCAGCACCCCCAGGCCCGGATGGTCGCGGCGCAGCCGGATCGCGGCCCGCACCCCCTCGTCGGTGTGCGTCGGCGGCATCCGCACGTCCGCCACCACCACATCCGGCAGCGCGTCCTCGTCCGCCAGCTCCCTGATCGCCTTGATCAGCGCCTCGGCGTCCCCCACGCCCGCCACCACGTCATGCCCACGGTCGGTGAGCAGCCGGGTCAGCCCCTCCCGGAGCAGCACCGAATCCTCGGCGATGACCACCCGCACCTTGTCCTCCACGACTTCGGATCCCCCACGTCTCATCGCTCCCACCCTGCCGGTCCCCAGCATCCCAGCATTCGGACGCGGGCGGGCGGATCAGGGGGGAAGGGGAGGCAGGGGGCGGCACAGGGGCGGTGCCGAGGCGGGGCAAGCGGCGCGGGCGGGCGGGGCCGGACCCCCGTCCCGTCCCCGGCCGCCGACCGGTCTCCCCGCTTCGGTGTCCCCCGTGGTCACCCGCGCCAGGGCAGTTCGGCGGTGATGGACGTCGGGCCGCCGATCGGGGAGTCCACTATGAGCAGGCCGTCGACGGAGCCGAGTCGCTCACCGAGGCCGGCCAGGCCGGTGCCGGCATCGGTGCGGGCGCCGCCCCTGCCGTCGTCCGTCACCAGCACCACGATCCGGTCGGCGGTGCGCCAGACGTCCACCGTCGCGCGGGTGGCCCGGGCGTGCTTGGAGACGTTCTGCAGCAGCTCGGAGGCGGTGAAGTAGGCGATGCCCTCGATGGCCGCCGCCGGGCGGTGGTCGAGGTCCACCGTCACCCTCACCGGAACCGTGCAGCGGGAGGCCAGCGCCGACAGTGCGGGGCCCAGGCCCCGGTCGGTGAGGATCGCCGGGTGTATCCCCCGGGCCAGATCCCGCAGCTCCTGGAGCGCGATCTTCACCTCGCCGTGTGCCTCGTCGACCATCCGCGCCGCGGCCTCCGGGTCCTCGGCCAGCTTCTCCTTGGCCAGGCCCAGATCCATGGCGAGCGAGACCAGCCGTGCCTGCGCGCCGTCGTGCAGATCGCGCTCGATGCGGCGCAGATCGGCCGCCGCGGTGTCCACCACCACGCCGCGGTCCGACTCCAGCTCGACGACCCGGGTCGCGAGCGCGGAGGGGCCCAGCAGGCCGCGGACCATGACCCGGTCCACCTGCGTCAGCCCGCGGATCACCCAGGGCCCGGCCAGCACCAGCAGCAGCCCGATGCCGCTGGTCAGCCAGATCTCCGCGGGGGTGTCGAGGTAGAAGCCGCTGCCGCTGCCGTCGCCCCACATCTGGATGCCCGGCTGGTCGAGGTAGGCGGGGAACGTCCACCGCCACAGCGGATAGGCCAGCAGGGCCCAGCCGATGGTCCAGAACGTCAGCGAGAAGACGAAGGAGAAGACCGCCCACGGGAAGTGCAGCAGGGAGTAGAGCAGGTGCCGCCAGGACACCCCGCTCTTCAGCACGGCCCCGACCCAGCCCATCACGCCCGGCTTCGAGGGGCGCACCGGCTCCGGATCGGCCACGTCCAGCGCCAGCAGACCCCTGGCCCGCGCACGCTCCACGCTGCCCAGCCCCCGGCTGCCGGCCAGACCGCCCGCCAGCACCGGAATTCCCAGGAACGTCACCAGCAGACCGGCGCCGAGCGAGATCACCGCTATGGCGTAGGCGAACATCACGACGGACATCGGGAGGCTGAGGAAGAGGTAGAGGAACTCCCGCCAGGTGCGCCCGGAGAACGGGGCGCGCAGTCCCACGGGAACTCGCGAGCCGCGGGGCTGCGGTGCGTATGCGGTATCCATCGTCTCGTCGTCCGTTCTGTCGTATGCGGTTCCTGACTGTCGGCGCCGCTGAGTGAGCTGCCGGCCCTGCTCGGGCCCAGCGGTTTTCCGCTACGACAAGCCTCCGCGAGCCGAGCCCGGCGCACCATGAGGGTCTTCGCAGTCTTTTCCTGGGGTTTTCCCCACCCCCCGACCTGGGGTTCAGCACAACCGGCAGGTCAGCGGCCCCTCGGCCGGAGCCCCCGCTTCGACGCCGACGCCGGCGCGGGAGCCGCCCCCGCCCCGGCCCGCGCCCGCCACGGCAGCTCCGCCGTCACCCGCGTGGGCCCGCCCGCCGGCGAATCCAGCACGAACAGCCCGTCCACCGACCCCAGCCGCTCGGCGAGCCCGGCCATCCCGCTGCCGCCGTCCAGCCGCGCCCCTCCCCGCCCGTCGTCCACCACCTGGATCAGCAGCCGGTCCTCCGCCCGCCACACCTCGACAAACGCCCGCCGCGCCGCGCTGTGCTTGGAGACGTTCTGCAGCAGCTCGGAGACGGTGAAGTAGGCGATGCCCTCGATGGCGGGCGCGGGCCGCTCGGCCAGGTCGACGGAGGTCGTCGCGGGCACCGTGCAGCGCCCGGCCAGCGAGGCCAGGGCGGGCCCCAGCCCGCGGTCGGTGAGGATCGCCGGATGGATGCCCCGGGCCAGATCCCGCAGCTCCTGGAGAGCCAGCTTCACCTCGCCGTGCGCCTCCTCCACCATCGCCGCCACGGTTTCGTCGGCCTGACCCTCCAGCAGCTTCTCCTTCGCCAGCCCGAGCCCCATGGCCAGCGCCACCAGCCGGGCCTGCGCGCCGTCGTGCAGATCCCGCTCGATCCGCCGCAGATCCGCGGCCGCGGTGTCGGTGACCGTCACCCGGTCCGACTCCAGCTCGGCGATCCGCCGCTCCAGCTCGTCGGAGGGCGAGAGCAAGCCGCGCACCATCGCCCGGTCGACGTTCGACAGCCAGCGCGCCACCCAGGGGAGCGCCGGCCATCCCACGAAGAGCGAGACGAAGACGACCGTGAAGGTGAGAAGCGCCCACGGCAGCCGGATGAACGCGAACAGCGCGTGCCGCCAGGCGACCGGATCCTTCAGGCACGTCCACAGCCACGGGAAGAACCCCGGCTCCCGCGCCCGTAGCGGGCTCGGCTCCTCGACCCGCACCCCGAGCAGCGCCCGCGCCCTGGCCCGCTCCAGCCTCCCGTACTGCCGGCACGCCATCAGCCCCGTGGCCAGCAGCGGCAGGCCGATCACGGTGACCGACAGCCCGAGTCCCAGCGTCAGCCAGACCACCACCACCGCGAACGCCACGACGCCGAGCGGGAAGTTGGCCAGCAGATAGGCGATCTCCCGCCACGTCGCCTTGCCGAGCGGTGCTCGGGGCGGCGGGGGTGAGGCACCGTCAAGGTCGTCAGCAGCGGCACCGGGTCGGGAACTGTCCGTCATGCCCCCAGCCTGCCCGGCCGCGGCCGCGGGTGCCATGGGGTGGCTGGGGTGGTGGGTGGTGGGGTTTTCCCCACCACCGCTTCCGATGCCGTCCGCCCCGTCGCAGGTCAAGGCCCTGGCCCGGCGCGGCGCGTGGGCACTGGTTGTGCCCGTCTCGTTGTCCACAGCGGTGGACAGGGCGCGACGCCGGGACCGTATGGTGTGGCGATGCACAACGGGAGGGGGCGGGTGGCGATGGCGCGCAGTGACGAGGGCCGGTTGCTGAAACCGGATTTCGCCGCGCGGCAGCCGGAATCCGCGGCGCGGGACCTCGCCGACGCCTCGGCCGGCCCCCTCGACGTCCGCGGCTGGGGATGGGGCGAGCAGAGCAGGGCCTGGACCGCGACGGCGGCGAGCGTGCTGCTCGGGGCGGTCGCCGGGATCTGCGCACACAACTGGTACGGGAACGGGAGCGCCGCCCTGGGGCTCGGCCTCGCCGCCGTCGCCCTCGCGGGTGCCGGAGCCGCCCTCGGCACCCGCGCCGGACAAACGAGCCCGCGCGTCCCCCGGGTCGCCCTGCTGCTGGGCGGCATCCTCGGGGTGGCCGCGGCATGGCAGGCGGTCCCGGACGGCGGCCCCAGGCTCGCCGCCGTCGGGCTGACCGTCGCGGCCGTGCTCGCGCTCCTCGGACTCCGTGCGGGGCTCGGGCGCGGCGGCCTGATAGGCGCGGGGTCGGTCGCGCTCGCCGTGGGCGCCTGGGAGCTGGGACTGGCCCTGACCACCCCCGCGCGCACGGGAGTTGCGCTCGGCTTCGGCTCCGTACTGGTCCTCGGCTATCTGCCGCGAATCGCACTGATGGCGGCCGGCCTGACCCGGCTCGACGACCAGCGGTCCGGCGGCACACCGGTCAGCCGGCACCAGGTGGCGGGCGCGCTGGGCGCCGCCCATCGGGAACTGGCCCTGGCCACGGTCGCGATGGCGGCCTCGGCCGGCGCCGCCGGGGTGCTCGCGGTGCGCACGCCCGGCCTGTGGACGGTGCTCGCCGGGCTGCTTCTGTGCGTCGTCCTGTGTTCGCGCGCCCGCGCCTATCCGCTGGCCGTGGAGGTCGTCGCGCTGCTGGGGGCCGGCCTGGTGGTGGGCGTACGGCTGGTGCTGCTCTGGGCCACCGACGGCGGGGCGCCGGTGTTCGCGCTGGCCACGCTGGGTGTGCTGGCCGTGCTGCCGGTCGTGGTGCTCGCCGTGCGGCTGCCGGAGACGCTGCGGGCCCGGCTGCGGCGGTGGCTGGACCTGGCCGAGTCGGTGAGCGTGGTGGCGCTGATCCCGGTGGCTCTCGGCGCCTTCGGGCTCTACGGCCTGCTGTTCGGCACGTCCTGACCCGGAGGGTGGTGGAGGGTCTTGTCATCGTCGGGAGCGAATCCGGACCGAGCGAATCCGGACCGAGCGAACGTGGACGGAGCGGGAGTGGGCGAGGGGGCCCGAGTGGGAGCCGGAGCGGCGGAAGGCAGGGACGCGGTGAGCACGAGCTACGGGCCGGGCGCCCTTCCGGCGGCCGAGCCGGTGCAGGCCACCGAGCCGGTGCAGGCGGCCGGGCCGATACCCGCCGCCGGGCCGATGCCCTCACCCGCCGCCCCCGCCCCGGCGCCCATCCAGGCCGCGGCGCCGCCCGCCCCTGCTGTCCCTTCCGCCCCTTCCGCCCCTTCCACCCCGTCAGCCCAGGCCCCCGCCCCCGGCCGCTACGGTCGGTCCGGACTGCCCGCGCGGACGCCGGTCTCCGTGCCCCTCCTGCCGCCGGAGCTGGCCGACGGGCAGCCCAGGCCGCGCCGCGGCGACCCGCTGGCCCGGCGCGCGGGCCGGGCGCTGCGCCGCGTCTTCGCCTCGTCGCCGGCCGCCGAGACGGCCGCCGTCACCCAGGCCGCGTACGCCATCCAGCAGCCCGTCACCACGGGCCGGCAGATCGCCGTGTCCAGCATCCGGGGCGGTGCGGGCAAGTCCACCGTCGCCGCCCTCCTGGCGCTCACCTTCGCGCACTACCGCTCCGACCCCGTGCTCGCCGTCGAGGCGGACCCGGCGCTCGGCACGCTGCCGCACCGCCTGGGCGCCCGTGAGGTGCGCTGGTCGGGCAGCGATCTGGCGCAGATCGTCGATCCGTCGATGCTGATCACGGACCTGACCGGCTATCTCCTGCCGTTCGCCGGCGGCGGCTGGCTGCTGCCCGGCAGCCAGGGCGCCATCGGCACCCGTCTGGACATCGACACCTACCGCGTCGTGATGACGTCCCTGCGCCGCCACTTCGCGGCCACCGTCGTGGACTGCGAGACGCTGCCCGCCGAGGTCGCGCGCACCGCGCTGGTGACCACACACGCGCGGGTGCTGGTCACTCCGGCGACCCCGGAGGGCGTGGCGGCCACCCGCTCCGTACTGGACTGGATCGGCGGCCTGCACCCCGGACTGCTGCCCACCACGGTGGTCGTGCTCACCCACTCCTCGCCCGACAGCGGCGTCGATGTCCGCAAGGCGGCCGAGCACCTGGGGGCCGGTGGCGCGGCGGTGCTGCCGCTGCCGTACGACCGCCATCTGGCGGCCGGTGGCGCGATCCGTACGGAGCTGCTCGGCGAACGGACACGGGAGGCGGCGGCGCGGATCGCGGCCGAGGCGATGAACCGCGCGGCCTCGCGGGATCCGGGCCGGCGCCGGCAGCAGCCCGCACCGCCCGCGGAGGGCCGGGCGACGGCCGACGCGCCGGTCCAGGCGGCCACGTACGTGGAGGGCCAGGGGCCGGTGTACGCACCGGGGCAGCCGCCGGCGACCGCGCCCGGGCAGGCGCCGGTGTACGCACCGGCACAGACGCCGCCGCAGGCGCCGCTCCCGACACAGCCACACATGCCGCACACGCCACACATGCCGCCTCAGGCGCAGCCGCAACCGGCGCCCCAGGCACCGGCGCCGCTCCAGTCCCGGCAACCCCAGCCGGCGCCCCAGCAGCACTACCCGCCGCAGCCCGCACCCCAGGCCCCGCCGCAGCCCGCGCGCCAGGCTCCGCCGCAGCCCGCACCCCAGGCCCCGCCGCAGCCCGCGCGCCAGGCTCCGCCGCAGGCCGGGCCCGCGGCCCAGGCCCCGGCGCCCCAGGCCCCGGCGCCCCAGGCCCCGGCGCCCCAGGCGCCGGCTCCCCGGGCTCCGGAACCCCCCGCCCCCGCCGCCGGCCCCGACAGCCGCAGCCCCTTCGACGGCGGTCCGGTCCGCTGATCGTCCGTTGATCACGCCCCCTCCCGCCCCGGTGGGAGGGGCGCGGCATCCCGCTTCGTGAGACGCCTGATGAGACAACCGCGCAGGATGTCTACGCTGCCTCCCGCCCAGGTAGGGCGAAGTACGGACAAGCTCACCGTCGGCGACGACGCGGCTGCTCGGGCGGGCCTGACAGGGCCTAGACTCCCGTCCGTACAGATCGTCGAAGTCGTTGAACAAGCGCAGTCAGGGAGCGAGGGGCGGACGTGCCGGACGCGACCGTACGCACCACCATCGCCGCGGACTATTTCCAGGGCTATTCGGTCGTGGGGCTCATCGCCGTGGTCGGTGTGCTCTTCGTCGCCGTGGCCTTCGGGGCCGGGCGGCTGCTGCGCCCTGCCGTCCCGACGCCCGAGAAGCTGCTGACGTACGAGTGCGGCGTGGACCCGGTCGGCGAGGGCTGGGCGCACACCCAGGTCCGCTACTACGTCTACGCCTTCCTCTACGTCATCTTCGCCGTCGACTCGATCTTCCTGTTCCCCTGGGCGACGGTCTTCGCCGCCCCCGGCTTCGGCGGCGTGACGCTCGTGGAGATGTTCATCTTCCTCGGCTTCCTCGCCGTCGGCCTGCTCTACGCATGGAAGAAGGGCGTCCTGGAATGGACGTGACCCCCGTCTCCAACGGCTCGGCAGCCGCGCCCGAGGGCGCCGCTCCCGAGTTCCTGCCGGAGCCGCGACGCCTGGGCACCCTGGCCCGGCTCGCGCCCGAACCGATGAAGGTGGTCCTCAACTGGGGCCGCCGCTACAGCCTGTGGGTCTTCAACTTCGGCCTGGCCTGCTGCGCCATCGAGTTCATCGCCGCTTCGATGGCGCGCCACGACTTCATCCGGCTCGGTGTGATCCCCTTCGCGCCCGGCCCGCGCCAGGCCGACCTGATGGTCGTCTCCGGCACCGTCACCGACAAGATGGCGCCCGCGGTCAAGCGGCTCTACGAGCAGATGCCCGAGCCCAAGTACGTCATCTCCTTCGGGGCCTGCTCCAACTGCGGCGGTCCCTACTGGGACTCGTACTCGGTCACCAAGGGCGTCGACCAGATCATCCCGGTCGATGTGTACGTGCCGGGCTGCCCGCCGCGGCCGGAGGCGCTGCTGCAGGGCATCCTCAAGCTCCAGGAGAAGATCGCCCGCGAATCGCTGGGCGAGCGGTACACCAAGGGCGCCGCCCGGCCCTCGGCGGCCGCGCTGCGCAGCGGGCTGGTGGCGCCGCCCGCCCCGAAGCCGGCGCAGGAGCCGACGGCACCGGGGGAGGAGCCTCGATGAGCGAGCAGCCGGACCAGCCCGAGCAGCCGGCCGAGCAGCCGGAGACCGCCGAGCAGCCCGCCCCCGAGCCCGTGGTCGGCTGGCTGCGGCGGCCCGCGAGCGAGATCTTCGGCGCGGGCGCCACGGCGGAGCTGGCGTACGACCTGCTGACCGTCGACGTCCCGGTGGACGGCTGGCTCACCGCGCTGACGGCGGCCCGTGACGACCTCGGCTGCAGCTACTTCGACTGGCTGAGCGCCGTCGACGAGCCCGGTACCGGCTTCCGGATCTGCGCGCACCTCGCGGACGTCGCCCGCCCAGGGGCCGTGCGGCGGCTGATCGTGCGCACGACGGTCCCGCACGAGGCGGCCGCGCTGCCCACCGCCGTCGGCGTCTACGCGGGCGCGGGCTGGCACGAGCGCGAGACCCACGAGATGTTCGGCGTCGACTTCACCGGCCACCCCCACCTCGTACCGCTGCTGCTGCCCGAGTCCTTCGAGGGGCACCCGCTGCGCAAGGACTTCGTGCTGGCGGCGCGGGTCGCCAAGGCGTGGCCGGGCGCCAAGGAGCCGGGCGAGTCCGAGCACGGCGGGCCCAAGCGCCGCCAGATGCTGCCGCCCGGTGTCCCGGACCCGAACGAGTGGGGCCCGCTGAAGGGCCAGCTGCCGCCGGCGCCCGCCCGGCCCGCGCGGGGTGCGCGGGCGGCGGGCGGGGCCCGCGCGGCCGGTGCCGCCGCGGGTGAGCGCCCGGCGCGGCGTGCCCGGACCGCGAGCGCGGGTTCGGCGAGCCAGCAGGCCGCGGGGGAGGGGGCAGCGGCCCCCGAGACCCCGGCGGCCGCGGAGACACCGGCAGCCCCGGCGCCTACCGGGCGGCCGGAGCGCCCGGCCCGCCGTACCCGCTCGGCCGGCGAGGGTTCGGCGAGCCAGCAGCGTGCGGCGGCGGAGGCGGCCGGGCCCGAGCAGGCCCCGGCGGCGAAGGCCCCCGAGGCGTCCGCCGCGCCGCGCTCCTCCGACGCGCCGTGGCACCACGCGCGCCCGGCCTTCGACGAGCCGGAGCGCAAGGCGGCGCCGGAGCAGCCGGAGCAGAAGGCGGAGCCGGGGAAGACGGGCCCGCAGAGCCCGGCGGAGCCGCAGCAGCCGCCCGCGCCCGCGCCCGAGCCGACGGACGAGGCCGAGCAGAAATCCGCGCCGGTCCAGCAGCCCGAGCCCGCGCCCGAGCCCCGCCCCGACCAAGCCACCCCCCAAGACCCGGCAGGAGGCGAGACCCCATGAGCGAGCGCAGCGAGCGAATCGTGGAGAGGTGCGCGCCTCGCGAATGCGGGGCCGAGCGAAGCGAGGTGTCGGCATGAGCGACGCCCTCGACATCGCGCTGCGCCTGCTCGCCGTCTTCGCCGTGTTCCTGGTGTTCCCCCTGGTCATCGGGCAGACCGAGCACAAGGTCATGGCCCATATGCAGGGCCGCCTCGGTCCGATGTACGCGGGCGGCTTCCACGGCTGGGCGCAGCTCGTCGCCGACGGTGTGAAGTTCGCGCAGAAGGAGGACATCGTTCCGGCCGGTGCCGACCGGCGGATCTTCCAGCTCGCGCCCGCCGTCGCCCTGCTGCCCTACCTCCTGGTGCTCGTCGCCATCCCGATAGGGCCGCACAACGCCGTCGGACAGGCCCTGGACGCGGGGATCTTCTTCGTCCTCGCCGTCATGGGCGTCGGCGTGCTCGGCTCACTGATGGCGGGCTGGGCCTCGGCGAACAAGTTCTCGCTCCTGGGCGGTCTGCGGACGGCCGCGCAGCTGCTCGCCTACGAGCTGCCGATGCTGCTCGCCGCGGCGTCGGTGGCGATGGCGGCCGGCACGCTCTCGCTGCCCGGCATCGTCGAGGCCTTCCACTGGTGGTGGCTGCCGTGGCAGATCGTCGGCGGGGTGGTCTTCTTCACCGCGGGGCTCGCCGAGCTGCAGCGCCCGCCGTTCGACATGCCGGTCGCCGACTCGGAGATCATCTTCGGCGCGTACACCGAGTACACCGGACTGCGCTTCGCCCTCTTCCTGCTCGCCGAGTACGCGGGGATCGTCGTGCTCTGCGCGCTGACCTCGGTGCTCTTCCTCGGCGGCTGGCACGGCCCGTTCGGGGCCGACGGCCTGGGCTGGCTGTGGACGTTGCTGAAGACCGCGATCCTCGCCTTCGGCGTCATCTGGCTACGGGTGACCTACCCGCGGCTGCGCGAGGACCAGCTGCAGAAGCTCGCCTGGACGGTCCTGATCCCGCTCTCTCTCGCCCAGATCGCCCTCACCGGCGTAGTGAAGGTGGTGATCTCCTGATGTCCCTCCCGTCTCCCGACCACCACTCCTCTTCGACGCCCTCCGGGCGGCCCCGTAAGTTCCCCGGCAGCGGCCTCGCCAAGGGCCTGGCCGTCACCCTGCGGACGATGACCAAGCGGTCGGTCACCGCGCAGTACCCGGACGTCCAGCCCGACCTGGCGCCCCGTACCCGCGGCGTCATCGGCCTGTTCGAGGAGAACTGCACGGTCTGCATGCTGTGCGCGCGTGAGTGCCCGGACTGGTGCATCTACATCGACTCCCACAAGGAGACGGTGCCGCCGGCCGCGCCCGGAGGCCGTGAGCGCAGCCGCAATGTGCTGGACCGCTTCGCGATCGACTTCGCGCTGTGCATGTACTGCGGCATCTGCATCGAGGTGTGCCCCTTCGACGCGCTCTTCTGGTCGCCGGAGTTCGAGTACGCCGAGACCGACATCCGCGAACTGACCCATGAGCGCGACAAGCTCCGCGAGTGGATGTGGACGGTGCCCGAGCCGCCGGCGCTCGACCCGGCGGCCGAGGAGCCCAAGGAGATCGCCGCCGCCCGCAAGGCCGCGGACAAGCTCGCCGCCCAGCAGGCGGCGGAAGCCGAGGCACAGGCCGAGGCGGAGTCCGCCGCGGCCCACGACCAGGAACCACCGAAGACCTCAGGGGAGGAAGCGTGACGCTCGCCGCCACCGCCGCAGGCCACGGCTTCCTTTCGCCCACCGGTGTCGAGATCGCCTTCCTCCTGGTCGGTATCGCCACGCTCGGCGCGGCCCTGGTCACCGTCACCACCCGGCAGCTGGTGCACGCCGCCCTCTGGCTGGTCGTCGCCCTCGGCGGGATCGCCATCGAATACCTCCTCCTCACGGCGGAGTTCATCGCCTGGGTGCAGGTACTGATCTACGTCGGTTCCGTCGTCGTCCTCCTGCTCTTCGGGCTGATGCTCACCAAGGCCCCCATCGGCCGCTCACCGGACGCCGATTCCGGCAACCGCTGGGCCGCGATCGTGGTGGCCCTGGCCTCGGCCGGCGCCCTGGTCTGGGTCGTCGTCGACGCCTTCCGCGCCACCTGGATCAACCTCGACGGCGCCGCCCAGGGCTCCACCGAAGTCTCCGGGCGCAGCCTCTTCCAGTACTGGGTGCTGCCCTTCGAGGCGCTGTCGGTGCTGCTGCTCGCCGCGCTCGTCGGGGCGATCGTGCTGTCCCGCAAGGGCGGCGAGGGCAAGGCCCCGGCGGCGGCGCTCAGCAACAGCGCCTCCGGTGCCCCCGACCCGCGAGAGGAGCAGCGCTGATGCATCTGGCTTATCCGGCCGTCCTCGCCGTCCTCCTCTTCTGCACCGGTCTGTACGGCGTGCTCGCCCGCCGCAACGCGATCCTGGTGCTGATGTCCGTCGAGCTGATGCTCAACGCCGTCAACCTCAATCTCGTCGCCTTCGACGTCTGGCTGCGCGACACCCTGCACGCCGGCCAGGCGCTCACCCTCTTCACCATCGCCATCGCCGCCGCCGAGATCGGCATCGGCCTGGCGATCGTGCTGCTCGTCTACCGCAACCGCGGCAGCTCCGACATCGACCGGCTCCGCGACCTCGCCGAGCGGCCGGCCGGGGCGGACGCCGCGGACGGGACGCCGCAGCCGGACACCAAGGCGGAGGCCACCGCGTGACGCTCACGACCACCGCCGTCCTCGTTCCCCTCCTGCCCTTCCTCGGGGGCGTCGCCGGCCTCCTCCTGGGGCGCCGTACGCCCGGTTTCGTACGGCCGCTGGCCGTGCTGCCGACGCTCGCCGCGGCCGCGCTCACCGTGGTCGTCGCCGTCGGGCAGGGCGGCGGACCGGCCACCGACGTCGCCACCCGGCTCACCCCGACCGGCTCGATCCCCATCGACCTGGCCCTGCACATCGACGGCTTCGCCGCGCTGATCGCCGTCCTGGTCGGTTTCGTGGCGACCTGTGTGCAGATCTACTCCACCGGCTATCTGCGCGACGATCCGCGCTACCCCTCCTACGCCGCGCTGGTCTCGCTCTTCACCTCCGCGATGCTGCTGGTCGTCTACACCGGCGACCTGATGATGCTGCTGGTCGGCTGGGAAGTCATGGGCATCTGCTCCTACTTCCTGGTCGGCCACTACTGGGAGACCGAGGCCGCCCGCGCCGCCTCGCTCAAGGCCTTCCTCGTCACCAAGCTCGGCGACGTCCCCTTCCTGTTCGGCATCTTCGCGCTGGCCGCCGACGCCGGCACCTTCAACATCACCGGCATCCTCGGCTCCGTGGCGAACGGCGGCCTGGACCACCCGACGCTGATCGCGCTGCTGCTGCTCGGCGGTGTCGCGGGCAAGTCGGCCCAGTTCCCGCTGCACACCTGGCTGCCGGACGCGATGGCCGGCCCGACGCCGGTCTCGGCGCTGATCCACGCCGCGACGATGGTGGCGGCCGGTGTCTATGTCGTGGCCCGTCTCCTCCCGGTCTTCGCGGCCTCCGCGGCCGCGCTGGTCGTGCTCGCCGTCATGGCCGCGATCACCATGGTCGGCTCCGGGCTGGCCGCGCTGGCCCAGGACGACATCAAGCGCGTCCTGGCCTATTCGACGGTCGGTCAGCTCGGCTACATGCTCGGCGCGCTGGCCGTCGGCGACCGCGGCGCCGCCGTCTTCCACCTCCTGACGCACGGTGCGTTCAAGGCCCTCCTCTTCCTCGGCGCGGGCGTGATCATCCACGCCGCGGGCACCAACTCGCTGGCCGCCATGTCCCGGATGAGCGGCCTGGCCCGGCGCATCCCCGACGCGTACTGGACCGTCACCGTCGCGCTGCTCGCCCTGGCCGCCGTCCCGCCGTTCGCCGGCTTCTTCTCCAAGGAAGCCGTCCTGGGCGCCGCCGAGCACGCCGCCACCGGAGAGGCACCCGCCGTCCCCGGCGCCGCCGGCTGGACCGTACTGGTCTCCGGACTGCTCACCGCCCTCCTCACCGCGGCCTACGCCGCCCGCCTGTGGCTGCTGGCCTTCAAGGGCAAGGGCGTCGAAGCCCCCGACCACGGCCCGCAGCCGGTCGTCATGAACGCCGTCCTGTGGGTGCTCTTCCTGCCCACCCTCGCGCTCGGTCTCACCGCCCCCCTGCTGCCCCAATGGTTCGACGGGCGCTCGCTCGCCCCGACCCTGACCACCTCCGTCCTGGGCACCGGTCTCGCCCTCATCGGCGGCCTGGTCACCTACGCGGCCTGGCGGCACACCAGCGCCCTCGCCGCCCGTACCCCCATCGGTGCGGTCGTCACCGCCGCGGACGCCGCCCCCGGGCTCGCCGAGGAGACCGCGATCGCCACCCACGCCCCGGTCTACGGGAGCGTCTCCGGCGCCGCCGACCCCGCCGACCCCGGCCGCCTCCTGCTGGGCCCGCTGCACCGCCACGCGGCCGTCGGCTTCCACCTCGACGCCGTCTACTCCGCCCTCTTCGTCCGGCCCGTACGCGCCGCCGCCACGCTGGTCCGCTTCCTGGACCGCGAGGTCGTCGACACCTACGTCCGCGGCGCCGGCACCGCGCCCCGCCTGCTGGGCGCCGCCGTCCGCCGCGCCCAGACCGGGAACGTGCAGACCTACCTCGGCGCGCTGCTCGCGGGCTCGCTCGTCCTGGCCGTCGTCGCCGTCCTCGTCGCCACCGGCACGGGAGCCTGACCGTGCTGCCATTCCCCGGGGGCCGATCCCCGCACCCCCAGCCGACAGCCCTCGTGGCCTGCCTCGCCGGAGCCGAACCCCTGAGGAGGGCCTGACCCGTGAACCACACCGCTCTGCAGCTTCTCCTCGCGGGGGCCGTCGCCCTGCCTCTCGTCGGCGCGCTCGCCGCGCTGCTCCCGGCTCCGCCCGGGCTTCGGGGCAAGAACCCCGACCAGGCCGTACTGCGCCACGGCGTGACCGTCACCGGCGTCGTGCTGGCCGCCACCCTCGCGCTGGCCGTCGGCTTCGACCACGCTCACCCGGCCCGTATGCAGGCCACCACCGACATCAGCTGGATCCCGGCGCTCGACATCCGTATCCACCTCGGCGTCGACGGCATCTCGCTCCCCCTTGTCGTCATGACCGCGCTGCTGACCTTCCTGTGCGCGCTCTACAGCTACTTCCACATGCCGGCGGGCCCGTCTCCCAAGGCATTCGTGGCCCTGCTGCTCACTTTGGAGGCCGGCACCCTCGCGACCTTCGCCGTCCTCGACCTGATGCTGTTCTTCCTCGCCTTCGAGATGGTCCTCATCCCGATGTACTTCCTCATCGCCCGCTGGGGCGGTGCGGACAAGCAGGCGGCGGCCTGGAAGTTCATCCTCTACACGCTGCTCGGCTCCGTCGTGATGCTGCTGGGCCTCCTCCTGATCGGCGTGAAGTCCGGCACGTTCGACATGGTCGCACTCGCCACTGACAACGGCCCGAACGCCCAGCTCAGCCACACTGTCCAGGTGCTCGCGGTGCTCGCGATCGGCATCGGACTGGCCGTCAAGTCCCCGCTGTGGCCCCTGCACAGCTGGCTGCCCGACGCGCACACCGCGGCCCCCACCGTCGGCTCGGTGCTGCTGGCCGGCGTCCTGCTGAAGATGGGCACGTACGGGTTCGTGCGGATCGCGCTGCCCATCACGCCCGAGGGCATGCACACCTTCGCCCCGTACCTCGCCGCGCTGGCCGCCGTCGGCATCATCTACGGCTCGCTGGCCTGCCTCGCCCTCGTGCGCAAGGGCGCCAAGGGCGACCTCAAGCGCCTGATCGCCTACAGCTCCGTCGGCCACATGGGCTTCGTCCTGCTCGGCATCGCCAGCATGACCCCCACCGGCGTCAACGGCGCGCTGTTCGCCAACATCGCCCACGGCCTGATCACCGGCCTGCTCTTCTTCCTGGTCGGCGCCCTCAAGGACCGCTACGGCAGCACCGACCTCGACGCCCTCGCCGGCACGACCGGCGCCGCCCTCTACGGCAGGGCGCCCCGCTTCGGCGGTCTGCTCGCCTTCGCGGCCGTCGCCTCGCTGGGCCTGCCCGGCCTGGCCGGCTTCTGGGGCGAGATGCTCGCGATGTTCGGCGCCTTCCGGCCGGCCGCCGGCCTCAGCCGCCCCGCCTTCCTGACGTTCATGGTGCTGGCCGGCCTGGGCACCCTGCTGACCGCGGCGTACCTGCTGCTCGTCGTCCGCCGCGTCTGCATGGGCGGCACCCCGCACCTCGCACCCACCGCCCCGCTCGGTGACGGGAGCGACCCGGACGGCGCCGGCCCCGCGGACCCCGCACCGTCCGCGGTCCCCGTCGTCCCCGACATCGCGCGCTACGAGTACGCGGCCTGGACCCCCCTCGCCGTGCTCACCGTCCTTGCCGGACTGTGGCCCGCGGCCCTCCTCGGCCTCACCGACCCGGCCGTCCAGCAGCTCCTCGGAGGCGGTAAGTGATGAGCTCGGTCACCTCACTGGTCCAGTCCGTCGACTGGCTCGCCATCGCGCCGCCCACCCTCGCCGCGGTCGTGGCCCTGGTGGTGCTCGTCGCCGACCTCTTCCTTCCGGCGGCCCGCAAACCGGTGCTGGGCTGGATCGCCACGGCCGGCCTCGCGCTCGCCGCGCTGACGCTGCTGCCCCTCCTGAACGGCGACCGCCGCACCTTCTGCCTCACCGGGCACCCCGATGTGTGCAGTTACGTGGCCGACCCGTTCACCCTGGTCATCCAGTTCCTGGTGCTCGGCGGGGCGCTGCTGACCGCCCTGCTGTCCATCGACACCATCAAGGACCACGACCTGCCGACCGGCGAGTACTGGTTCCTGCTGCTGTCCTCGGCGGCCGGCGCGGCCCTGCTGCCCGCCTCCAGGGACCTCGCCACCCTCGTCATCGCCCTCGAAGTGGCCTCGCTGCCCGCCTTCGCCCTCGTGGGGCTGCGCCGCGGCGACCGGCTCTCCTCCGAGGCGGCGCTGAAGTTCTTCCTGTCCTCGGTGGCCGCGACCGCCGTGATGCTGCTCGGCGTGAGCTTCCTGTACGCCGCCACCGGCAGCCTGTACCTCTCCCGGGTGGCGAGCGGCCTGGCCGACCTCCCCGACCCGCGCCTGGCCACTCTGGCGAGCGCCGGCGTCGCGCTCACCCTGGTCGGCTTCGCCTTCAAGACCGCCGCCGCCCCGTTCCACTTCTGGGTGCCGGACACCTACGTCGGCGCACCGCTGCCCATCGCCGGCTACCTCTCCGTGGTCGGCAAGGCGGTCGGCTTCTCCGGCCTGATCCTCGTCACGGTCCAGGGCTTCCCCGCTTACGCGGACATCTGGGGCCCGGCGCTGGCCGTCCTCGCCGCGCTCACCATGACCGTCGGCAACGTCGCGGCCCTGCGCCAGGACCCGCACCGCGCGCACAGCGCCGTACGCCTGCTCGCCTGGTCCTCGGTCGGCCAGGCCGGCTACCTCCTGGTCCCCCTCGCGGCCGCCGGATACGCCCACGATCCGGCGCACGCCATCGGCTCCACGGTCGCCTACGCCCTGATGTACGCGGCCGTGAACCTCGGCGCCTTCGCCGTCGCCGCCCTGGTGGCCCGTACGAGCCCGGCCAACCGCATCGCCGACTACCGGGGCCTGTACGCCCGGCGCCCCCTGGTGGCGCTCGCGCTCGGCTTCTTCCTGCTCTGCCTCGCCGGTCTGCCGCCGGGCATCATCGGCCTGTTCGCCAAGGTCACGGTCTTCGCCGTGGCCGTCGACGCGGGGCTGGCCTGGCTCGCCGTCGTCATGGCCGTCAATGTCGTGATCGCGCTCTACTACTACCTGCAGTGGACCGCGGTGCTCTTCCGGGGCGCCAAGGAAGCCGAGGCCGCCGAGGAAGCCGGCGCGACGGCAGCCCCCCGCGCCGGGGAGCCGTCCCGCGCCAGGATCCCGGGCCCCCTCGCCACCGCCATCGCCCTGGCCGCCGTCCTCGGCGTGGCCCTCTCCGGCGCTCCGCAGCTCGTCCTGCGCTTCGCGTCCGGGGCGCTGCTCTGACGGACCACCGCGCACCGTAGGGGACCCACCCCGGGCCCCCTACGGCCTCCTGTCCACCCGTACAGCGGTACGGCACCACGTCGCGCACCCCCGTGCCCCGCCCGGCCCCGCCGTCCGCGCGCCGGGGAACCAGGCCCGTTCATCTCGCGTTGACCAGTGCGTAAGGGTCCACTGGAGAGTGGAGCAACAAGGCACAGGGTTCCCCTGCCGCACCGTTTGGAGGGCGTACCGTGCACCGCCGGCACAACGGGCTCAGGACCGCCGTACTCCTCGGGGGGCTGTCCGCCCTCATCATCGTCATCGGCAGCCTCTTCGGCCGTACGGGCCTGATCATCGCCGTCCTCGTCGCCCTGGGCACCAACGCCTACGCGTACTGGAACAGCGACAAGCTGGCCCTACGGGCCATGCGGGCCCGTCCGGTCAGCGAGTTCGAGGCCCCCCAGCTCTACAGAATGGTCCGCGAGCTCTCGACGGCCGCCCGCCAGCCCATGCCGCGGCTGTACATCTCGCCGACCCAGGCGCCCAACGCCTTCGCCACCGGCCGCAACCCCCGCAACGCCGCGGTCTGCTGCACCGACGGCATCCTGCAGCTGCTGACCGAGCGCGAGCTGCGCGGCGTCATCGGCCATGAGCTCAGCCATGTCTACAACCGCGACATCCTGATCTCCTCCGTCGCGGGCGCACTGGCCTCGGTCGTGATGTTCCTGGTCAACTTCGCCTGGCTGATTCCCATAGGCCGCTCCGACGACGACGAGGGCCCCGGCCTCCTGGGCATGCTGCTGGTCGCGATCCTCGGGCCGGTCGCGGCCTCGCTGATCCAGCTGGCCGTCAGCCGCTCCCGCGAGTACGAGGCGGACGCCTCGGGCGCCCAGCTCACCGGCGACCCGCTCGCCCTGGCCTCGGCCCTGCGCAAGCTGGAGGCCGGCACCCAGCGGCTCCCGCTCCCGCCCGAGCCCCGGCTGGAGACCGCCAGCCACATGATGATCGCCAACCCCTTCCGGGCCGGCGGCGGCATGTCCCGGCTCTTCTCCACCCACCCCCCGATGCGCGAACGGATCACCCGCCTCGAACAGATGGCGGGCCACCACGGCCCCTGAGGTGCCGGGCGCCGGCGGGAACGGGTGGCCGTCCCCGCCACCCCGTCGCATCATGAGTGCAACGTTTCACCAGGCTCGGTGCGTCTAGCAGAGCAGTTACGTTCTGTGCCGTGCCCGTGGAAGGCTGCCGATCATGAAAACCCTCCTCAACGTCCTCTGGCTGATCCTCAGCGGCTTCTGGCTGGCGCTCGGCTATGTCGTCGCGGGCATCATCTGCTGCATCCTGATCATCACGATCCCCTTCGGCATCGCGTCCTTCCGGATAGCCGGCTACGCCCTGTGGCCCTTCGGCCGTACGACGGTCGTCCGGCACGACGCCGGCGCCGGTTCGGTGATCGGCAACGTGATCTGGTTCGTCTTCGCGGGCTGGTGGCTGGCCCTCGGGCACATCGTCACCGGTATCGCCCTGTGCGTGACGATCATCGGAATCCCCTTCGGCATCGCCAACTTCAAGATGATCCCGCTCTCCCTGGTGCCGCTGGGCCGGGAGATCGTCCCCACCGACCAGCCGTTCGCCACCCGCTGACGCGAGGCCGCGTCACACCCGTACGAGCCCCCTGGGGGCCGCATACCGCCGGAACCCCAGCGGTTCGACCCCCGGCAGGCCCGCGATGAAGCTCATCACCGGACCGCCGGCCCGCAGGCTGGTGCCGATCTGCCGGGCGTGCGACTCCGGGTCCGTCCACTCGCTGTAGTTGACGACCCGTGTGCCGTCCTCGCTGATGTGGAAGTGCGAGGCGATCCCGCCCTCGCCCCGCTGCACCCCGCCGAGCAGGTCCAGCAGTCCGTCGACGAGCCCCCGCGCGGCCTCGTGCCCCGCCGTGCGGAAGGCGACGCGTACGACGCAGCCCGGCGTCCCCGGCTCCCCGTCGGGCAGCATGCTGCGGTACAGCCGGTAGTGGGCGGGCCCGGGGGCGGTCACCTCCCCCGCCGCCTCCAGCGCCGCCGCGACCCGCTCGCTCAGCCCGGTGTCCTCGCTCCGTACGAACTCCCGGTGCGCCGCGTCGCTCGTCCACTGGGCGTAGTTGAGCACGCTGCGCCCGTCGGTCCCGGCGAACAGCACCCGCGACAGGAACCCCGCCGGCAGCGGTGTCCGCTCCCAGGCCCGGGCGACGCCGTCCAGGACGGCCCGCTGCCCCTCGGGGCTGCCGGCATCCCACTCGCTGATCAGTACCGCCCCGGCGTCCGGCCGCCGGACCTGCGGGAACACATCCGTGACAAAGCCGTCCCCGGGACCGGTCACCGAGGCGGCGCTGCGCTGCGCGTCAAGAGAAGTCATGCCATGAGACTGCAATCTCAAGCGCGGTTGAGGTCAAGCACTCCCGTCGGCCGTCCGTCGGCAGGGGCTCCTACGGGCGCCACTCAAGCCGGTGGGGCGGCACGCCGCAGCGCACCGCCCCATCCATGGCACCCGGAGGCCGGGCTGCTACCGGTAGTTCACGAACTGGATGGCGAAGTCCAGGTCCTTGCCCTTCAGCAGCTGCTGCACCGCCTGCAGGTCGTCCCGGCTCTTGGAGCTGACCCGCAGCTCGTCGCCCTGCACCTGCGCCTTGACGCCCTTGGGGCCCTCATCGCGGATGATCTTGGCGACCTTCTTCGCGTTCTCCTGCGAGATCCCCTCCTCGATGGAGGCGAAGATCTTGTACTCCTTGCCCGAGGCCTGCGGCTCGCCGGCGTCCAGCGCCTTGAGCGAGATCCCGCGCTTGACCAGCTTGGTCTCGAAGATGTCGAGTACGGCCTTGACCCGCTCCTCGGCGTTGGCCCGCATCTCGATCTTCTCGCCCGACCACGCGATCGACGCGCCCACGCCCTTGAAGTCGTAGCGCTGCGAGATCTCCTTGGCCGCCTGGTTGAGGGCGTTGTCGACCTCCTGCCGCTCTACCTTCGAGACGATGTCGAAACTGGAGTCGGCCATGTTGAGTTGGCTCCTCGTACCTAGATCCGTCAGGGGTGCGGACCGTGCCCGGACCGCCTGCCAAGCCTAGCCACCCGGCCAAGATCCAGCGCTCCGGAATCGAGTGGCGAACCACCCCCAGCCATCGGGTATGGTTTACGTCGTTGCCACGGAGCACCGCCCCAAAGCGGGACTCCCGGCAGCAAACCCTGGCGGTGTGCCCGAGCGGCCAAAGGGAGCAGACTGTAAATCTGCCGGCTTCGCCTTCCCAGGTTCGAATCCTGGCGCCGCCACAGGTGTGAAAAGGCCCCTGAGTTGTAGCGATACGACTCAGGGGCCTTTTTCGTGCGCCGAGACCTCGTGGACGCCGCCGAGGCCCCGCAGCCGCGGGCCTCAGCGCTGCGCCGCCGCCCGTACCGCCTCCGCCACGGGCACCTCGCCGCCGATCAGCTCCAGCGTCCGGCCGATGGTGCCCGGCTCGTCGAGCAGCTCCACGAGAGCGGCCGCCACGTCGTCGCGGGGCACCGCGCCGCGTCCGGTGGCGTCGGCCAGCGTCACCAGTGACGTTCCCGGCTCGTCCGTCAGCAGGCCCGGCCGCAGGATCGTCCAGTCCAGTCCGGCGCGGGCCCGTACGTCGGCGTCCGCGGCGCCCTTGGCCTTCAGATAGGCCGCGAAGACCGGGTCGGTGCCCTCGGGGGGCTCGCGGTCCGCACCCATGGCGGAGATCACGAGAAAGCGCCGTACGCCCGCCGCCTCGGCCGCGTCCGCGAAGAGCGCCGCCGCGCCGCGGTCCACCGTGTCCTTGCGTGCGATGCCGCTGCCCGGCCCGGCGCCCGCCGCGAAGACGGCCGCGTCGGCGCCCTCCAGGTGCCGGGCGAGGTCCTCCACCGACGCCGACTCCAGGTCGCAGACCACCGGCTCGGCCCCGGCGGCCAGTACGTCGCCGGCCTGCTCCGGCCGGCGGATGATGCCCGCGACCTCGTCCCCGCGCTTGGCGAGCAACCGCTCCAGCCGCAGCGCGATCTGACCATGTCCACCTGCGATGACAATGCGCATGATCCCGACCGTACGCCGAAGGGCCGCCGCCGAGCGCGGGACCGGCCGCACGAGGGGCGCCTTCTCGCCGCCCCGGGTGCGCGGAGGCTCAGCGCTGCGACTGCCGAGGCAGCTCCAGCGCCACCTCTCCCGTCGCGTCGCAGTACTCGCGCACCGCGCTGGTGCGGGCGACCACCCGCCCCCGGTGGATCACGATCCGGCTGTACGCCAGCGAGAGCACCCCGGCGATCCGCTCGCCGCGCACCGCCAGCAGCTCCGCGGGGAAGCCCGCCTCGACGCGCACCTCCGGCAGGCCCAGCGTCGCCCGCGCCGCCGCGCTCACCGACTCGTACGCCGCCTCCGGCGTGGCCTCGCCCAGGGACGCCAGGAGGTACGCGGCCTCCAACGGGTCGCCGCGCCCCACCGGGTTCGCCACGTCCCGCAGCGCCCCGCTGCCGGCCGCCACCCGCACCCCGGCCGCCCGCAGCAGCCGCACGGGAGCCGGCCGCGACACCCGCGAGCCGTACCGCTCCAGGCCCGCGCAGTCGCCCTGCGGCAGGCAGACCACGGCGACGTCCGCGGCCGCCAGCTGCTCGGCGACCCGGGCCGCCACGCTGCGCGGCATCCGCGTCATCCCGGCGCACGGCCCGAGGGCGACACTCGGCCGAAGGCCGCCGGACATCGCCGCGAAGCGGGCCAGCCGCGCCGGATCGTCGCCGTCGGTGTGCAGATCCACCGGGCAGCCGTGCTCGTCGGCCAGTTCCAGCACCGCCTCGACGTAGCCGGCCGGGTCGGGGTCCAGGTCCGGGCAGCCGCCGATGACCGAGGCGCCCATCTTCACCGCGTCCCGCAGCATCGACAGGCCGTCCGCGCCGGCCACCCCGGTCAGCACCCGCGGTACCGCGACCGCCGCCAGATCGGCCATCCCGCGCAGCGACCTGCGGGCCTGCAGCACCGCCTGGAGGGAGCGCAGGCCCTGTACGTCGCCGATCCTGACGTGGCTGCGGGAGGCGGTGGCGCCGTGCCCCAGCTGCAGCAGCGCGGCCTCGGTCGTCCGCCGCTGGACGTCCTCGGGGGAGCCGGATGCGGGGCCGTCGGTGTCCGCGGTCAGGGCGGTGTCGCAGTGCGCGTGCGGCTCGGCGGGGGCGGGGAGCAGCAGGTAGCCGGAGAGGTCGACGCGGGCGCCCTGCGGGGCGAGGCTGCCGGCCGTCCCCACGGCCTCGATGCGTCCGTCACCGAGCCGTACGTCCACTGTGCGGCCGTCGGCGAGCCGGGCACCGCACAGGACCAGCGAACCGCCGTCCGACCTGGTGTGCCGGCCGGGGCCGCCCGGTCTTCCCGGTTGGGGCTGCGGCGGACTGCTGTCGGACATCGCGCTCCTCGAAGGCCCGGGCGTGCAAGATCACGCAGCGTGCCTTCGAGACTAGGGCGCCGCCGGGGGAGCTTCGCGCAGGCGCGAAATAGTCGTACCGGTGTGGTGCGCGGGGCCGTTGGGGCGCGGCCCGGATACGGATTTCACGTTTGGCGGCGGGCCGTGTAATGTCTTCATCGCTCGCCCCAATAGCTCAGTCGGCAGAGCGTCTCCATGGTAAGGAGAAGGTCTACGGTTCGATTCCGTATTGGGGCTCTGATGTGAGAGGCACCTCGCCTTCGGGCGAGGGACTCCCGCATCGCAGCGGTGTAGCTCAGTCGGTAGAGCAAGCGGCTCATAATCGCTGTGTCACCGGTTCAAGTCCGGTCACCGCTACTGACAGTAGCCGATTGTGGGGTCGGTCCTTCGATCGGCTACTCTTTTCTGCGTTCATCCGTCCATCCGTCCGTCAAGGAGCACTCACGTGGCTGCCACCGACGTCCGCCCGAAGATCACGCTGGCCTGCGTGGAGTGCAAGGAGCGGAACTACATCACCAAGAAGAACCGGCGTAACGACCCGGACCGACTTGAGATGAAGAAGCACTGCCCGCGCTGCAACTCGCACACCGCGCACCGCGAGACGCGATAACACCAGGCTCGTTCGTGAGGCCGTCCCCATTCTGGGGGCGGCCTCACGGCGTTATCACCATCAGTACACGGAGGTTGCGAGCCCATGGCGCTCGACCAGTCTTTTGTCGGACGCACGTACCCGCCCACCGACCCCTATGAGGTCGGCCGGGAAAAGATCCGCGAATTCGCCGAGGCGATCGGTGACACCAACCCCGCCTACACCGACACCGAAGCGGCCAAGGCCCTCGGTCACCCCGATGTGATCGCGCCGCCGACTTTTGTGTTCGCGATCACTTTCAAGGCGGCGGGACAGGTCATCGACGATCCGCAACTGGGCCTGGACTACAGCCGCGTGGTGCACGGCGACCAGAAGTTCGCCTACACCCGGCCGGTGCGCAGCGGTGACCGACTGGCCGTCACCTCCACCATCGAGGCCGTCAAGACCATGGCGGGCAACGACATCATCGACATCCGCGGCGAGGTGCACGACCAGGCGGGCGAACACGTCGTGACCGCCATCACCAAGCTGGTGTCCCGTCGCGCCGAGGAGGCCTGAGATGACCGCGAAGATCTCTTACGACGACGTCGAGGTCGGCACCGAAATCCCGGCGCAGGCCTTTCCCGTGAGTCGCGCCACACTCGTGCGCTACGCGGGCGCCTCCGGCGACTTCAACCCGATCCACTGGAACGAGAAGTTCGCCAAGGAGGTCGGGCTGCCGGACGTCATCGCCCACGGCATGTTCACCATGGCCGAGGCGATCCGGGTGGTCACCGACTGGACCGGCGACCCCGGCGCGGTCGCCGAGTACAGCGTGCGCTTCACCAAGCCCGTCGTCGTCCCCAACGACGACGACGGCGCGCTGATCGAGGTCAGCGCCAAGGTGGCGGCCAAGCTCGACGACGACGCCCGTACGGTCCGGGTCGACCTCACCGCGATAAGCGCCGGCAAGAAGGTGCTGGGCATGGCCCGTGCGGTGGTCCGCCTCGCCTGAGCGGGCGGCGGACGACGGGGGCGGCCGGACGGCACTGTCGGACCGCCCCCGTACCCTTGGGCGCGTGCAGGAACGCCACGTAGAACACAACGTCCCCCTCGCCCGGCTGACCACCTTCCGGCTGGGCGGCCCGGCGACCCGCCTCGTCACGGCCACCACCGACGAGGAGGTGATCGCCGCCGTCCGCGCTGCCGACGACGCCGGCACCCCGCTGCTGATCATCGGCGGCGGCAGCAACCTCGTCATCGGCGACAAGGGTTTCGAGGGCACCGCCCTGCGCATCGCCACCAGCGGCTTCTCGCTGGACGGCACGGCCCTGGAGCTCGCCGCGGGCGAGAACTGGTCCGACGCCGTCGCCCGTACGGTCCAGGCCGGGCTGGCCGGCGTCGAGTGCCTGGCCGGCATCCCCGGCTCGGCGGGCGCCACGCCGATCCAGAACGTGGGCGCGTACGGCCAGGAGGTCGCCACGACGATCACCGAGGTCGTCGCCTACGACCGCCGCGCCGGCGAGACCGTCACGATCCCGGGCGAGGAGTGCGGCTTCTCCTACCGCCACAGCCGTTTCAAGGCGGATCCCGACCGGTTCGTGGTGCTGCGGGTGCGCTTCGCCCTGGAGGACGCCGGAGGCCTCTCCGCGCCCCTGAAGTACCCCGAGACCGCCCGCGCCCTCGGCGTGGAGGCCGGCGACCGGGTCCCGGCCGCCATCGCCCGGGAGACCGTCCTGGCGCTGCGCGCGGGCAAGGGCATGGTGCTGGACGCGGCGGACCACGACACCTGGTCGGCCGGCTCCTTCTTCACCAACCCGATCCTCACCGAGACCGAGCACGCCACCTTCCTGCAGCGCGTCCAGGACCGCCTCGGCCCCGATGTCGCCCCGCCGGCCTTCCCCGCCGGCGACGGCCTGGTGAAGACCTCGGCGGCCTGGCTCATCGACCGCGCCGGCTTCACCAAGGGCTACGGCAGCGGCCCGGCCCGTATCTCCACCAAGCACACCCTCGCGCTCACGAACCGCGGCGCCGCCACCACCGAGGACCTGCTCGCGCTGGCCCGCGAGGTCCGCGACGGCGTCCACGCCGCCTTCGGCGTCACGCTCGTCAACGAACCGGTGACGGTCGGCGTCAGCCTCTAGCCGGGCTTCAAGGCCCCCGACAGGGGGCCCGAGGCCCGAGCGGCCCGGAAGGCCCCGCACGGGGCCGGCCGCCCCTACTCGGCCAGCCAGGCGTCGATCCCCGTCAGCAGCCGCTGCTGCTCGTCCTGCGGGGCGCGCGAGCCGCGTACCGACTGCCGGGCCAGTTCGGCGAGTTCGAGGTCGGTGAAGCCGTGCGCGGTGCGGGCGATCTCGTACTGCGCGGCCAGCCTCGCGCCGAAGAGCAGCGGGTCGTCCGCGCCCAGCGCCATCGGCACCCCGGCGTCGAAGAGCGTCCGCAGCGGCACGTCCTCCGGCTTCTCGTAGACGCCCAGCGCCACATTCGACGCTGGGCACACCTCGCAGGTCACCCCCCGCGACGCCAGCCGGCGCAGCAGCGCGGGGTCCTCCGCGGCCCGGACGCCGTGCCCCACCCGGCCGGCGTGCAGATCGTCCAGGCAGTCCCGGACGCTGGCCGGGCCGGACAGCTCACCGCCGTGCGGCGCCGCCAGCAGGCCGCCCTCCCGGGCGATGGCGAAGGCGCGGTCGAAGTCCCGGGCGAAACCCCGGCGTTCGTCGTTGGAGAGCCCGAAGCCGACCACGCCCTGATCGGTGTAGCGCACCGCCAGCCGCGCCAGCGTACGGGCGTCCAGCGGGTGCTTCATGCGGTTCGCCGCGACCAGGACGCGCATGCCGAGCCCGGTGTCGCGGGAGGCGCTGTGCACCGCGTCCAGGATGATCTCCAGCGCCGGGATCAGGCCGCCCAGCCGCGGAGCGTACGAGGTCGGGTCGACCTGGATCTCCAGCCAGCGCGACCCGTCGCGGACGTCCTCCTCGGCGGCCTCGCGCACCAGCCGCTGGATGTCCTCGGGCGCGCGCAGACACGAGCGTGCGATGTCGTACAGCCGCTGGAAGCGGAACCAGCCGCGCTCGTCGGTGGCCCGCAGCCTGGGCGGCTCACCGCCCCGCAGGGCCTCCGGCAGATGGACGCCGTACTTGTCGGCGAGGTCCAGCAGGGTCGCCGGCCGCATCGAACCGGTGAAGTGCAGATGCAGATGGGCCTTCGGCAGCCGGCGCAGGTCTCGTACGGCGGCCCGGCCGCGGTTACGAGTGCTCGTGGGGTTCGGGGGACGTCCCCCTGACAAGGGCTCCATCAGCCGATCTTGCCGCATCCGGGCGGCACGCCGGTAGGGCCTTTCCCGAAGGGGTGTCCGGGAGAACGCGCGAGCGGGCGGCCGGAACACCTTCCGGCCGCCCGCTCGGGGCACCTACGCACGGGCCTGTGCGGCTACTTGGCCTCCGCCAGCAGCTTCTGGATCCGGGACACGCCCTCGACCAGGTCCTCGTCGCCCAGCGCGTACGAGAGCCGCAGGTAGCCGGGGGTGCCGAAGGCCTCGCCCGGAACGACGGCGACCTCCGCCTCCTCCAGGATCAGTTCGGCCAGCTCGACGCTGGTCTGCGGGCGCTTGCCGCGGATCTCCCTGCCCAGGAGCTCCTTGACCGACGGGTACGCGTAGAAGGCGCCCTCCGGCTCCGGGCACAGCACACCGTCGATCTCGTTGAGCATCCGCACGATGGTCTTGCGGCGCCGGTCGAAGGCGACCTTCATCTCCTCGACGGCCGTGAGGTCGCCGGAGACCGCCGCGATGGCCGCGGCCTGCGCGACGTTGGAGACGTTGGAGGTGGCGTGCGACTGGAGGTTCGCGGCGGCCTTGATGACGTCCTTGGGGCCGATCGCCCAGCCCACCCGCCAGCCGGTCATCGCGTACGTCTTCGCCACACCGTTGACGATGATGCACTTGTCGCGCAGCTCGGGCACGACCACCGGCAGCGACGAGAACTCGGCCTCGCCGTAGACCAGGTGCTCGTAGATCTCGTCGGTCAGCACCCACAGACCGTGCTCGGCGGCCCAGCGGCCGACCGCCTCGACCTGCTCGCGGGTGTACACCGCGCCGGTCGGGTTCGACGGCGAGACGAACAGCAGCACCTTGGTGCGCTCCGTACGGGCCGCCTCCAGCTGCTCCACGGTCACCCGGTAGCCGGTGGTCTCGTCGGCGACCACGTCGACCGGCACGCCGCCCGCGAGGCGGATCGACTCGGGGTAGGTGGTCCAGTACGGCGCCGGGACGATGACCTCGTCACCCGGGTCGAGGATCGCCGCGAACGCCTCGTAGATGGCCTGCTTGCCGCCGTTCGTCACCAGGACGTTCGCGGCCTCGATCTCGTAGCCGGAGTCGCGCAGCGTCTTCGCGGCGATCGCGGTCTTCAGCTCGGGGAGGCCGCCGGCCGGGGTGTAGCGGTGGTACTTCGGGTTGCGGCAGGCCTCGATTGCCGCCTCGACGATGTAGTCGGGCGTGGGGAAGTCGGGCTCACCGGCGCCGAAGCCGATCACCGGGCGTCCGGCGGCCTTGAGGGCCTTGGCCTTGGCGTCGACGGCCAGGGTCGCGGACTCGGAGATCGAACCGACGCGGGCCGATACCCGGCGGTCGGTGGGGGACGATGCGGAAGGGGTTGCAGCGCTCATATATGCATCGTTGCAGACCCCTGACGAGCCGGGCACACGGGTTTGCGGGGCACCACCGGGACAATCGTGTTCGACGCCCGGCCCGGAAGCACGTACACTCGCTGATCGTTGGCTCCCAACGGGTCGCCGCGGCGCATGCACCTAGTGCAGTCGGCCGCATGCGGTAGGTTGGGGGAACCACAAAGGGTCGTAGCTCAATTGGTAGAGCACTGGTCTCCAAAACCAGCGGTTGGGGGTTCAAGTCCCTCCGGCCCTGCTACACGCACTCTCACCGCAGTGCGTGCACGCGTACGTATGCACCGCCGTGCGGCTCCACCGGGCGCGGCACGGCCACGACCCGGATTCAGGTGAGGACGAGTGACGGACGCCCTGGGCTCCATCGACATGCCTGAGCGTGGCCGTTCCGAGGACGATGCCTCGGAGTCCCAGAAGAAGCCCCGTCGTGGCGGCAAGCGCGGCAAGAAGGGCCCCTTCGCGCGTCTCGCGCTCTTTTACCGCCAGATCGTCGCGGAGCTCCGTAAGGTCGTCTGGCCCACGCGTAGCCAGCTGTCGACGTACACCAGTGTGGTGATCGTCTTCGTTGTCATCATCATCGGTCTCGTAACCGTGATTGACTTGGGAATCAACCGAGTCGTCGGGTACGTCTTCGGCTGATCCCGCGGAGGGCGCCTGCGCGGGCGCCCATTTCGCATGTTCAACCCCTTGAAGCCAGGAAGAAGCAGCCACCGTGTCTGACCCGAACCTGAACGACGCCGCCGAATCCGCCGAGACGGCAGCGGCCGACGTTGACGCGGCTGCCTCGGCCGAGGTCGAGGGCGACGACACCGAGCGTGAGATCGTCGAGGGCGCCGACGTCGCCGACGAGCTCGACGCCGAGGACGCCGAAGCCGGCGAGCCCGCCGAAGAAGCCGCGGTGCACGTCGAGGACGAGGCCGCCGCCGAGACCGCCGAGGACGAGACCGCCGAGGAGCAGGAGCCGGTCGACCCGGTGGCCGCCCTCCGCGACGAACTGCGCGGCCTGCCCGGCGAGTGGTACGTCATCCACACCTACGCGGGCTACGAGAACCGCGTGAAGACCAACCTCGAGCAGCGCGCCGTCTCGCTGAACGTCGAGGACTACATCTTCCAGGCCGAGGTGCCGCAGGAAGAGGTCGTCCAGATCAAGAACGGCGACCGCCGCACCGTCCGCCAGAACAAGCTCCCGGGCTATGTGCTGGTGCGCATGGACCTGACGAACGAGTCCTGGGGCGTCGTCCGCAACACCCCCGGTGTCACCGGCTTCGTCGGCAACGCCTACGACCCCTACCCGCTGACGCTGGACGAGATCGTCAAGATGCTCGCCCCGGAGGCCGAGGAGAAGGCCGCCAAGGAGGCCGCCGCGGCCGAGGGCAAGCCGGCGCCGTCCCGCAAGGTCGAGGTCCAGGTCCTGGACTTCGAGGTGGGCGACTCCGTCACCGTCACCGACGGTCCGTTCGCGACGCTGCAGGCCACGATCAACGAGATCAACGCCGACTCGAAGAAGGTCAAGGGCCTGGTGGAGATCTTCGGTCGGGAGACCCCGGTCGAGCTCTCCTTCGACCAGATCCAGAAGAACTGACCCCACTCGGTCCTCAGTTCCCAGTCTTCCGAACAGGTCGGGCGGGCCCTTCGCGGCCTGTCTGACCTGCTCGGTTTTTGGCCGCACCGCTATACCCGTTATCGTTGTGCGGTATGCCTCCATCCGGATGACCGGGTGGAATGGCGAAACACCTCTCACTAGGACCCGGAGAGAGCATGCCTCCCAAGAAGAAGAAGGTCACGGGGCTTATCAAGCTCCAGATCCAGGCCGGTGCCGCAAACCCGGCTCCGCCGGTCGGCCCCGCGCTGGGTCAGCACGGCGTCAACATCATGGAGTTCTGCAAGGCCTACAACGCCGCGACCGAGTCGCAGCGTGGCATGGTCGTGCCGGTGGAGATCACGGTCTACGAGGACCGCTCCTTCACCTTCGTCACCAAGACTCCGCCGGCCGCGAAGCTCATCCTGAAGGCCGCGGGCGTGGAGAAGGGCTCCGGCGAGCCGCACAAGACCAAGGTCGCCAAGATCACCGAGGCGCAGGTCCGCGAGATCGCCACCACCAAGATGCCCGACCTGAACGCCAACGACCTGGACGCCGCGTCGAAGATCATCGCCGGCACCGCCCGCTCCATGGGCATCACGGTCGAGGGCTGATCCCAGCCCCCTTTTGGCACCCCCGTGGCAGGACCAGGCGCTGGTCCGCACCACGACTCCACCCACTGCACCAGGAGCAGAAGTGAAGCGCAGCAAGACTCTTCGCAACGCGGACGCGAAGATCGACCGGGAGCGTCTGTACGCCCCGCTCGAGGCCGTCCGTCTCGCCAAGGACACCTCCTCGACCAAGTTCGACGCGACCGTCGAGGTCGCCATGCGTCTGGGCGTCGACCCGCGCAAGGCCGACCAGATGGTCCGTGGCACCGTGAACCTCCCGCACGGCACCGGTAAGACCGCCCGGGTCCTGGTCTTCGCGACCGGTGACCGTGCTGCGGCCGCGGAAGCCGCCGGCGCCGACATCGTCGGCTCGGACGAGCTCATCGACGAGGTCTCCAAGGGCCGCCTGGACTTCGACGCCGTCGTCGCCACCCCGGACCTCATGGGCAAGGTCGGCCGCCTCGGCCGCGTGCTCGGTCCCCGTGGTCTGATGCCGAACCCGAAGACCGGCACCGTCACCCCGGATGTCGCCAAGGCTGTCACCGACATCAAGGGCGGCAAGATCGAGTTCCGCGTGGACAAGCACGCGAACCTCCACTTCATCATCGGCAAGGTCTCCTTCGACGAGACCAAGCTGGTGGAGAACTACGCCGCGGCGCTCGAGGAGATCACCCGCCTCAAGCCGTCCGCCGCCAAGGGCCGCTACATCAAGAAGGCCACCATCACCACCACGATGGGCCCCGGCATCCCGCTGGACGCCAACCGCACCCGCAACCTCCTCGTCGAGGACGAGGCCGTCTGATCTCCCTGATCGACGACGCCTCGTAGCGCGCGCACATCGCACTCAGGCCCCGCTCTCCTCGCCGGAGAGCGGGGCCTGACGCATGCGGTGTCACCCCTCTGGTCTAAGGTCGTCCCGAGTTCCGTAAGGCAGATTCAAAGGGGGAGCCCGAGTGCGCAGCACGCGTATGGCCGCCGTTGTGGCGGGAGTTGTCATGGTGGCCGGTCTGACCGGCTGTAACGGCAACAAGAGTGACAACGCCGGCGGAAGCGGCGGCGGGGAGGGCAAGTCGCCGCTGGAGGTGGCGCTCGCCTCGCTGAAGACCGCCTCGGAGCAGACCGACGGCAAGAAGTCCGCCAAGGTCGACGGCGAGATCAAGAACGGCCCGTCCACCCAGACGATGAAGGGTGCGATGGACTGGTCCGCCGGCATGCGGATGGACGTCGACATCACGCAGTCCGGCGGTCAGTCCCCGGTGGCCGGCAAGCCCATGAAGGCGCTGTACACGCCGCAGGCGATGTTCATGAACATGGGCGCCGCCGGGATGCCGGTTGCCGGCAAGAACTGGGTGAAGTACGACTACGACGCCCTCGCGAAGAAGATGGGTCCGGCCGGCGCGCTGCTCAAGGACCAGATGAACAACAACAACCCGAACCGTGCGATGCAGCTGCTGATCGCCTCGGGCAAGGTCAAGGAAGCCGGCAAGGAGGACGTCCGCGGCGTCCAGGCGACCCACTACACCGGCACGCTCTCGGTGTCCGAGCTGACGCGCATGCAGTCCAAGAGCATCAGCGAGCAGGACCTGAAGGCGCTGGAGGCGCAGCTGAAGGCGGCCGGCACGAAGAACGAGACCATCGATCTGTGGATCAGCTCGGACAACCTGCTGGTCAAGAAGCGCGAGCAGATGACCGGTGGCGCCACCACGTTCGACTCGACGGTCTACTACTCGGACTACGGCACCAAGGTCACGGTGACCGAGCCGCCGGCCGGTGACACCGTGGACTTCGACAAGGTCTCCCAGCCGTAACGCGCGCCCATGCGCACGTTCGGCCCGTCGGCCGGGAGGTGGCGCCCACCGCCCCTTCCCGGCCGATTTGCCTGACGCAGGCCGCTCCCGTAACGTATCCGCGAAGCCAAAGACCGCTGGTTGTCTCTGCGCGTCCGATCACGGATGTGCGGTGGCCGAAGGATCCGCTAGCTGCGGACGGCCTGCGCAGGTGTGAATGTGGAAGAACTCCCGGGTGTATGCCTGGTCGAGTCTCGCCCCGTGCGCCTGCGCCGGGGCGTTTGTTTTGCCCAGCCCCTTCTGCGCGGTCCTCATCACCCGGAAGGAGGCCGAGGCTCATGGCGACGTCTGACAAGAACGCAGCCGTTGCGGAGATCACGACGAAGCTCCGTGAATCCAACGCAGCTGTTGTGACTTCTTACACCGGACTGACTGTGGCGCAGCTCAAGGAGCTGCGTCGTTCTCTCGGCGAGAACGCTCAGTACCGTGTGGTGAAGAACACGCTGACCAAGATCGCGGCCAAGGAGGCCGGGATTCAGCTGGACGAGCACCTCAAGGGCTCGACCGCTGTCGCCTTCGTGACCGGTGACCCGGTCACGGCGGCGAAGGGTCTTCGTGACTTCGCCAAGGAGAACCCCGCTCTCGTCATCAAGGGCGGTGTCCTTGACGGCAAGGCGCTGTCCGCCGACGAGATCAAGAAGCTTGCGGACCTCGAGTCCCGCGAGGTTCTGCTCAGCAAGCTGGCGGGTGCCTTCAAGGCCAAGCAGTCCCAGGCTGCTTCGGTCTTCCAGGCGCTCCCGTCGAAGCTCGTCCGCACCGTGGACGCGCTTCGCGCCAAGCAGGCCGAGCAGGGCGGTGCCGAGTAATTCGGCTCGCGCATTGATCGTCGCCGCGTGAGGCGACGGTCGTAGCGGGCCCAGTACGCCCGCCTTTTATGTACATCCGGCACCAGCCGAATTAGTGGAAGGACCGCCACCATGGCGAAGCTCAGCCAGGAAGACCTGCTCGCGCAGTTCGAGGAGATGACCCTCATCGAGCTCTCCGAGTTCGTGAAGGCGTTCGAGGAGAAGTTCGACGTCACCGCCGCCGCCGCCGCGCCGGTCGTCGTCGCCGGTGGTGCCGCTGGTGGCGCCGCCGAGGCCGTCGAGGAGAAGGACGAGTTCGACGTCATCCTCACCGGCGCCGGTGACAAGAAGATCCAGGTCATCAAGGTCGTGCGTGAGCTGACCTCCCTGGGTCTGAAGGAGGCCAAGGACCTCGTCGACGGCACCCCGAAGCCGGTCCTCGAGAAGGTCGCCAAGGACGCCGCGGAGAAGGCCGCCGAGGCCCTCAAGGGCGCCGGCGCCTCCGTCGAGGTCAAGTGACCCCACTGAGTCTCTGACTCGGGTCCTGAGCGCCTGAGGCGTAACGGACGACAGCGAAGGGCGATCACCCATGCGGGTGGTCGCCCTTCGGCGTGCTCGCCACGGCTGCATTGCCCCGGGCCGGAGTGCGAGTATGGTGATCATCGTTGCCCGGACGTGCCCCCATGTGACGATCTCGCAGAGGTGGGGGGCCTTGACGAACCGCACGCGGCGCGCAATTCTCGGGACGCGACGCAGAAGCGATCCAGGGTTCGAGGCATGGATCGCCGACGAAGAGGGAAGCATCGGTGTGCGCCACTGGCGCAGGGCTTTCGGCAGGCGCAGGGCATTGAGAAGAGCAGACAACGAGGGGATCCTCCGTCGGGGAGGACGTGACCTCCCGGAGGGAGAAGATCGGTATCACAGTGCTGAACCGGTCTCCGGAAACTCGCTCTGGACATCAGTGTGCCAAGTGGCTACACTGACCCTTTGCGCTGCCTGTTAGCTGCTCCCTGCCCGTCACCAGGGGCATATCCGAGCCCGAGCAAAGCTGGATGATCCGCCCTGACCTGGGCTTTCTCTCAGTCTGCTCGATTCGGAACCGGTACGCGCGTAGTGAGTCCGAGCCCTCGGAAGGACCCCCTCTTGGCCGCCTCGCGCAACGCCTCGACTGCCAATACGAACAACGGCGACAGCACCGCCCCGCTGCGCATCTCTTTTGCGAAGATCAAGGAGCCCCTCGGGGTTCCGAACCTCCTTGCGCTGCAGACCGAAAGCTTCGACTGGCTGCTCGGCAATGCCGCATGGAAGGGTCGCGTCGAGGCTGCGCTGGAGAGTGGGCAGGAAGTTCCCACCAAGTCCGGTCTCGAAGAGATCTTCGAAGAGATCTCCCCGATCGAAGACTTCTCCGGGTCGATGTCGCTGACGTTCCGCGACCACCGCTTCGAGCCCCCGAAGAACTCCATCGACGAGTGCAAGGAGCGCGACTTCACGTACGCGGCTCCGCTGTTCGTCACCGCCGAGTTCACCAACAACGAGACCGGCGAGATCAAGTCCCAGACGGTCTTCATGGGCGACTTCCCGCTCATGACCAACAAGGGAACCTTCTGCATCAACGGCACCGAGCGTGTCGTCGTCTCGCAGCTGGTCCGCTCGCCGGGCGTCTACTTCGACAGCTCCATCGACAAGACGTCCGACAAGGACATCTTCTCCGCCAAGATCATCCCGTCCCGGGGTGCCTGGCTGGAGATGGAGATCGACAAGCGTGACATGGTCGGTGTGCGCATCGACCGCAAGCGCAAGCAGTCCGTGACCGTCCTGCTCAAGGCGCTCGGGTGGACCACCGAGCAGATCCTCGAGGAGTTCGGCGAGTACGAGTCCATGCGCGCCACCCTGGAGAAGGACCACACCCAGGGTCAGGACGACGCGCTGCTGGACATCTACCGCAAGCTGCGTCCGGGCGAGCCGCCGACCCGTGAGGCCGCGCAGACGCTGCTGGAGAACCTGTACTTCAACCCCAAGCGCTACGACCTCGCCAAGGTCGGCCGCTACAAGGTCAACAAGAAGCTCGGCGGCGAGGAGCCGCTCGACGCGGGCGTGCTGACCACCGACGACGTCATCGCCACCATCAAGTACCTGGTCAAGCTGCACGCCGGCGAGACCGAGACGATCGGCGAGAGCGGCCGGGAGATCGTCGTCGAGACCGACGACATCGACCACTTCGGCAACCGTCGTCTGCGCAACGTCGGCGAGCTCATCCAGAACCAGGTCCGCACGGGTCTGGCTCGTATGGAGCGCGTCGTGCGCGAGCGCATGACCACCCAGGACGTCGAGGCGATCACGCCGCAGACCCTGATCAACATCCGGCCGGTCGTCGCCTCCATCAAGGAGTTCTTCGGCACCAGCCAGCTGTCCCAGTTCATGGACCAGACCAACCCGCTGTCGGGTCTGACCCACAAGCGCCGCCTGTCGGCGCTGGGCCCGGGTGGTCTCTCCCGTGAGCGGGCCGGCCTGGACGTCCGTGACGTGCACCCGTCGCACTACGGCCGCATGTGCCCGATCGAGACCCCTGAAGGTCCCAACATCGGTCTGATCGGCTCGCTGGCCTCCTACGGCCGGGTCAACGTCTTCGGCTTCATCGAGACGCCGTACCGCAAGGTCGTCGACGGCCAGGTCACCGAGGAGGTGGACTACCTCACCGCCGATGAGGAGGACCGCTTCCTGATCGCGCAGGCCAACGCCAAGCTGACCGACGACATGCGGTTCGCCGAGCAGCGTGTGCTGGTCCGCCGCCGTGGCGGCGAGGTCGACCTCGTCCCCGCCGACGAGGTGGACTTCATGGACGTCTCGCCGCGCCAGATGGTGTCGGCCGCGACCGCCATGATCCCGTTCCTCGAGCACGACGACGCCAACCGCGCGCTCATGGGATCGAACATGATGCGCCAGGCCGTTCCGCTGATCAAGGCGGAGTCGCCGCTGGTCGGCACCGGCATGGAGTACCGCTGCGCGGTCGACGCCGGCGACGTCATCAAGGCCGAGAAGGACGGTGTGGTCCAGGAGGTCTCCGCGGACTACATCACCGTCGCCAACGACGACGGCACGTACACCACGTACCGCGTCGCCAAGTTCACCCGCTCCAACCAGGGCACCTCCTTCAACCAGAAGGTCGTCGTGGACGAGGGCGCGCGGGTCATCGAGGGCCAGGTCCTCGCCGACGGTCCGTCCACGGACCAGGGCGAGATGGCGCTCGGCAAGAACCTGCTCGTCGCGTTCATGCCGTGGGAGGGCCACAACTACGAGGACGCGATCATCCTGTCGCAGCGCCTCGTGCAGGACGACGTCCTCTCCTCGATCCACATCGAGGAGCACGAGGTCGACGCCCGAGACACCAAGCTCGGCCCCGAGGAGATCACCCGGGACATCCCGAACGTCTCCGAGGAGGTCCTCTCCGACCTCGACGAGCGCGGCATCATCCGGATCGGTGCCGAGGTCGTCGCCGGCGACATCCTCGTCGGCAAGGTCACGCCCAAGGGTGAGACCGAGCTGACCCCCGAGGAGCGCCTGCTCCGCGCGATCTTCGGTGAGAAGGCGCGCGAGGTGCGCGACACCTCGCTGAAGGTGCCGCACGGTGAGATCGGCAAGGTCATCGGCGTCCGCGTCTTCGACCGCGAGGAGGGCGACGAGCTGCCCCCGGGCGTGAACCAGCTGGTCCGCGTCTACGTCGCCCAGAAGCGCAAGATCACCGACGGTGACAAGCTCGCCGGCCGCCACGGCAACAAGGGCGTCATCTCGAAGATCCTGCCGGTCGAGGACATGCCGTTCCTGGAGGACGGCACGCCGGTCGACATCATCCTCAACCCGCTGGGTGTCCCGTCCCGAATGAACCCGGGACAGGTCCTGGAGATCCACCTCGGCTGGCTCGCCAGCCAGGGCTGGAAGGTCGAGGGCTCCGAGGAGTGGCAGCAGCGTCTGCAGGCGATCGGCGCCGACGACGTCGCGCCGCGCACCAACGTCGCGACCCCGGTCTTCGACGGTGCGCGCGAGGACGAGCTGGCGGGTCTGTTCGACTCCACGCTCCCCAACCGCGACGGCGAGCGGATGGTCAAGGGCTCCGGCAAGGCGCAGCTGTTCGACGGCCGCTCCGGTGAGCCGTTCCCGGACCCGATCTCGGTCGGGTACATGTACATCCTCAAGCTGCACCACCTGGTCGACGACAAGCTTCACGCGCGTTCGACCGGTCCGTACTCGATGATCACCCAGCAGCCGCTGGGTGGTAAGGCTCAGTTCGGTGGCCAGCGCTTCGGTGAGATGGAGGTGTGGGCGCTGGAGGCTTACGGCGCCGCGTACGCCCTCCAGGAGCTGCTGACGATCAAGTCCGACGACGTGACCGGCCGCGTGAAGGTCTACGAGGCCATCGTCAAGGGCGAGAACATCCCCGAGCCCGGCATCCCCGAGTCCTTCAAGGTGCTCATCAAGGAGATGCAGTCCCTGTGCCTCAACGTGGAGGTGCTGTCCTCGGACGGCATGTCCATCGAGATGCGCGACACCGACGAGGACGTCTTCCGCGCTGCGGAGGAGCTCGGCATCGACCTGTCCCGGCGCGAGCCGAGCAGCGTCGAAGAGGTCTGACGGGTCTGGCCGGGACCCCCTTGCTCCAAGGAGGTCCCGGCCCCGCCCCGGACCCCGTACAGACCATCTAGACACGACCCTGAGAGGGATTGACGCATAGTGCTCGACGTCAACTTCTTCGACGAGCTGCGGATCGGCCTCGCCACCGCTGACGACATCCGTCAGTGGTCCCACGGTGAGGTCAAGAAGCCGGAGACCATCAACTACCGCACCCTCAAGCCCGAAAAGGACGGACTCTTCTGCGAGAAGATCTTCGGTCCGACCCGGGACTGGGAGTGCTACTGCGGTAAGTACAAGCGCGTCCGCTTCAAGGGCATCATCTGCGAGCGCTGCGGCGTCGAGGTCACTCGCGCCAAGGTGCGCCGTGAGCGGATGGGCCACATCGAGCTGGCCGCTCCTGTTACCCACATCTGGTACTTCAAGGGCGTGCCGAGCCGGCTGGGCTACCTGCTGGACCTCGCGCCCAAGGACCTCGAGAAGGTCATCTACTTCGCCGCGTACATGATCACGTACGTGGACGAGGAGCGCCGTACGCGCGATCTGCCCTCGCTGGAGGCCCACGTCTCCGTCGAGCGCCAGCAGATCGAGCAGCGCCGCGACTCCGACCTGGAGGCCCGCGCCAAGAAGCTCGAGACCGACCTGGCCGAGCTGGAGGCCGAGGGCGCCAAGGCCGACGTGCGCCGCAAGGTGCGCGAGGGCGCCGAGCGTGAGATGAAGCAGCTGCGCGACCGTGCGCAGCGCGAGATCGACCGTCTCGACGAGGTCTGGAACCGCTTCAAGAACCTCAAGGTCCAGGACCTGGAGGGCGACGAGCTGCTCTACCGCGAGCTGCGTGACCGCTTCGGCACGTACTTCGACGGTTCCATGGGTGCCGCTGCCCTGCAGAAGCGCCTGGAGACCTTCGACCTGGACGAGGAGGCCGAGCGCCTCCGCGAGATCATCCGGACCGGCAAGGGCCAGAAGAAGACCCGTGCGCTCAAGCGCCTCAAGGTCGTCTCCGCCTTCCTGCAGACTCGCAACAGCCCCAAGGGCATGGTGCTGGACTGCATCCCGGTGATCCCGCCGGACCTGCGTCCGATGGTGCAGCTGGACGGTGGCCGCTTCGCGACCTCCGACCTGAACGACCTGTACCGCCGTGTGATCAACCGCAACAACCGCCTCAAGCGTCTCCTTGACCTCGGTGCCCCCGAGATCATCGTGAACAACGAGAAGCGGATGCTGCAGGAGGCCGTCGACGCGCTGTTCGACAACGGCCGCCGCGGTCGCCCGGTGACCGGTCCCGGTAACCGCCCGCTGAAGTCGCTGTCCGACATGCTCAAGGGCAAGCAGGGCCGCTTCCGTCAGAACCTGCTCGGTAAGCGAGTCGACTACTCGGCGCGTTCCGTCATCGTCGTCGGCCCGCAGCTCAAGCTGCACCAGTGCGGTCTGCCCAAGGCCATGGCGCTGGAGCTGTTCAAGCCGTTCGTGATGAAGCGTCTGGTGGACCTCAACCACGCGCAGAACATCAAGAGCGCCAAGCGCATGGTGGAGCGCGGCCGCACGGTCGTGTACGACGTCCTCGAAGAGGTCATCGCCGAGCACCCGGTTCTGCTGAACCGTGCGCCCACCCTGCACCGCCTCGGCATCCAGGCCTTCGAGCCGCAGCTGGTCGAGGGCAAGGCCATCCAGATCCACCCGCTCGTGTGCACCGCGTTCAACGCGGACTTCGACGGTGACCAGATGGCCGTCCACCTGCCGCTCTCCGCGGAGGCGCAGGCCGAGGCCCGCATCCTGATGCTGTCCTCGAACAACATCCTCAAGCCGGCCGACGGCCGTCCGGTCACCATGCCGACCCAGGACATGGTGCTGGGCCTCTTCTTCCTCACCACGGACGAGGAGGAGCGCGAGGTCAAGGGCGAGGGCCGGTCCTTCGGCTCGGTCGCCGAGGCGATCATGGCCTTCGACGCCCGCGAGCTGTCGCTCCAGGCCAAGGTCGACATCCGCTTCCCGATCGGCACCGTCCCGCCGCGTGGCTGGACCCCGCCGGCCGTGGACGAGGCCGACGGCTTCGGCGCGACCGAGTGGCAGCAGGGTGACAGCTTCCGCCTGCGGACGACCCTGGGCCGTGCGCTCTTCAACGAGCTGCTGCCCGAGGACTACCCGTTCGTCGACTACTCGGTGGGCAAGAAGCAGCTCTCCGCGATCGTCAACGACCTGGCCGAGCGCTACCCGAAGGTCATCGTCGCGGCGACCCTGGACAACCTGAAGGCGGCCGGTTTCCACTGGGCCACCCGCTCGGGTGTCACCGTCGCCGTCTCCGACATCGTCGTGCCGGAGGCCAAGAAGGCCATCGTCGCGGGCTACGAGGCCCAGGACGAGAAGGTCCAGAAGCAGTACGAGCGCGGTCTGATCACCAAGGACGAGCGCACTCAGGAACTGATCAACATCTGGACCAAGGCGACCAACGAGGTCGCCGAGGCGATGAACGAGAACTTCCCCAAGACCAACCCCATCTTCATGATGGTTGACTCGGGTGCCCGAGGAAACATGATGCAGATGCGGCAGATCGCCGGTATGCGTGGTCTGGTGTCGAACGCGAAGAACGAGACCATCCCGCGTCCGATCAAGGCGTCGTTCCGCGAGGGTCTGTCCGTGCTGGAGTACTTCATCTCCACGCACGGTGCCCGTAAGGGTCTGGCGGACACCGCTCTGCGTACCGCCGACTCCGGCTACCTCACCCGTCGTCTGGTCGACGTCTCCCAGGACGTCATCATTCGCGAGGAGGACTGCGGTACGGAGCGCGGCCTCAAGCTGCGGATCGCCTCGAAGGGCCCCGACGGTGTCCTGCGCAAGGCGGACGACGTCGAGTCCAGCGTCTACGCCCGCATGCTCGCCGAGGACGTCGTGGTGGACGGCAAGGTCGTCGCGCCGGCCAACGTCGACCTCGGTGACGTGCTCATCGACGCGCTGGTCAACGCGGGCGTGGAGGAGGTCAAGACCCGCTCGGTCCTGACCTGTGAGTCCGCGGTCGGCACCTGCGCCTACTGCTACGGCCGTTCGCTGGCCACCGGCAAGCTGGTCGACATCGGTGAGGCGGTCGGCATCATCGCCGCCCAGTCCATCGGTGAGCCCGGCACCCAGCTGACGATGCGTACCTTCCACACCGGTGGTGTGGCCGGTGACGACATCACCCTGGGTCTGCCGCGTGTCGTCGAGCTCTTCGAGGCCCGTACGCCCAAGGGCGTCGCCCCGATCTCGGAGGCGGCCGGCCGCGTCCGGATCGAGGAGACCGAGAAGACCAAGAAGGTCATCGTCACCCCGGACGACGGCAGCGACGAGACGGCGTACGGCGTCTCCAAGCGTGCCCGCCTCCTGGTGGCAGAGGGCGACCACGTCACGGTCGGCCAGCCGCTGACCGTGGGTGCCGTCAACCCGCACGACGTGCTGCGGATCCTCGGCCAGCGCGCCGTCCAGGTCCACCTGGTCGGCGAGGTCCAGAAGGTCTACAACAGCCAGGGCGTGGCGATCCACGACAAGCACATCGAGATCATCATCCGGCAGATGCTGCGCCGTGTGACGATCATCGAGTCCGGCGACGCGGAGCTGCTGCCGGGCGAGCTGGTGGAGCGCACGAAGTTCGAGGGCGAGAACCGTCGCGTCGTGGCGGAAGGCGGCCACCCGGCCTCCGGCCGTCCGCAGCTGATGGGTATCACCAAGGCTTCGCTGGCCACCGAGTCCTGGCTGTCGGCGGCGTCCTTCCAGGAGACGACCCGGGTTCTGACCGACGCGGCGATCAACGCCAAGTCGGACTCCCTGATCGGCCTCAAGGAGAACGTCATCATCGGTAAGCTCATCCCGGCCGGTACGGGCCTGTCCCGCTACCGCAACATCCGGGTCGAGCCCACCGAGGAGGCCAAGGCCGCGATGTACTCGGCCGTCGGTTACGACGACATCGACTACTCGCCCTTCGGCACCGGCTCCGGCCAGGCGGTCCCGCTGGAGGACTACGACTACGGTCCGTACAACCAGTAATCCTGGTCCGTACGACAGCAACAGGGCGGTCACCCCTCGGGGGTGGCCGCCCTGCGGCATTGGGGGCCGTGCGGGGGAACTTGTCTCCCCATTGCTGCGTCTGTGATGAGAAGATGGGGAGAACTGTCGAGCGGGGGGAGGTTCGCGAAGTGGCATTCCAGCCTTGGCAGGGTGGGCAGCCCGCTCAGCCGCCGAATCAGGTGCCGGCCATGCGGGCTTCGCACGCCGATCGTGAGCGGGCGGTCGATGTGCTCAAGGCGGGATTCGCCGAGGGGCGGCTGCTGCAGCCGGAGTACGAGCAGCGGATCGCCCGGGCCTACGAGGCGCAGACGCATTCCGAGCTGCAGATGCTGGTCGCGGACCTGCCGATGGGGCCGGTGCCGCAGGCGCAGTTCATGCCGCAGCGGCCGATGGTGCCGGCGACGTTCATGCCGATGCAGATGCCGATGCCGGTGACGACGAACAGCTCGGCGACCGGCGCGCTGGTCTGCGGGATCATGACGCCGGTGACCTGGGGCCTGACGGCGATCCCGGCGGTCATCCTGGGGCACAAGGCGCGCGCCGAGATCCGCCGGACCGGCCAGGGCGGGGACGGCCAGGCCATCACGGGCCTGATCCTGGGCTGGCTGGCGATCGGGGGCTGGGCGCTGTTTCTGTTGATCTTCATCCTGTCGGCGGCGGTCGGCCTCTGACGGTTCCGGGGGATCCGAGGGGCGGCCGGGGCGTGTTGCAGGGGTGTGGCGCCTTCTTCCGTACGGCCGTGGATCGCACTACGGTGGCCGCAACGCCGTGACGAGTCCGGCGTGTCCTTCGCGTGTGCATTTGTTTTGACCGCAGCCAATGCGGTAGGTACGCTCTGACCTTGTGCCTGGGGTGTCCCTGGGCTGCCGTGCGCGCAATCTCCCCGAGCCTCTGGGTCGGGAGCGGCGTCCACACGGGAGCCAGGTTTTTGACACCGCAATCTGCCGCCTCACTCGTTCCAGCGAGGACCGGACTGCAGTATTCGACACACCCGACCGCGTGGGTCGGGGACGTTCCAGGTTAGCTTTACCGAGACTGGCACACAGAAACCGGAGAAACGGTGCCTACGATCCAGCAGCTGGTCCGCAAGGGCCGGCAGGACAAGGTCGAGAAGAACAAGACGCCCGCGCTCGAGGGTTCTCCCCAGCGCCGTGGCGTCTGCACGCGTGTTTTCACCACCACCCCGAAGAAGCCGAACTCGGCCCTGCGTAAGGTCGCGCGTGTGCGTCTGACCAGCGGGATCGAGGTCACCGCTTACATTCCGGGTGAGGGCCACAACCTCCAGGAGCACTCGATCGTGCTCGTGCGTGGCGGCCGTGTGAAGGACCTGCCGGGTGTTCGGTACAAGATCATCCGCGGCTCCCTCGACACGCAGGGCGTCAAGAACCGCAAGCAGGCTCGCAGCCGCTACGGCGCCAAGAAGGAGAAGTAAGAATGCCTCGTAAGGGCCCCGCCCCGAAGCGCCCGGTCATCATCGACCCGGTCTACGGCTCTCCTCTGGTGACCTCCCTCATCAACAAGGTTCTGCTGAACGGCAAGCGCTCCACCGCCGAGCGCATCGTTTACGGCGCCATGGAGGGTCTGCGCGAGAAGACCGGCAACGACCCGGTCATCACGCTCAAGCGCGCGCTCGAGAACATCAAGCCGACCCTTGAGGTCAAGTCCCGCCGCGTCGGTGGCGCGACCTACCAGGTCCCGGTCGAGGTCAAGCCCGGCCGTGCGGCCACCCTCTCGCTCCGCTGGCTCGTGGGCTACTCCCGCGCCCGCCGCGAGAAGACCATGACCGAGCGCCTCATGAACGAACTGCTCGACGCCTCCAACGGCCTCGGCGCTTCGGTCAAGAAGCGCGAGGACACGCACAAGATGGCCGAGTCCAACAAGGCCTTCGCGCACTACCGCTGGTAGTCGCAACCCACATCGAGACCGAGAGAAGATTGAGCCACTATGGCCACCACTTCGCTTGACCTGGCCAAGGTCCGCAACATCGGGATCATGGCCCACATCGACGCGGGCAAGACGACCACCACCGAGCGGATCCTGTTCTACACCGGCGTTTCGTACAAGATCGGTGAGGTCCACGACGGCGCTGCCACGATGGACTGGATGGAGCAGGAGCAGGAGCGCGGCATCACGATTACGTCCGCCGCGACGACCTGTCACTGGCCGCTCGAGGACGTCGATCACACCATCAACATCATCGACACGCCCGGCCACGTCGACTTCACCGTCGAGGTGGAGCGCTCGCTGCGCGTGCTCGACGGTGCCGTGACGGTGTTCGACGGCGTCGCCGGTGTCGAGCCGCAGTCCGAGACCGTTTGGCGTCAGGCGGACCGCTACGGCGTGCCGCGTATCTGCTTCGTCAACAAGCTGGACCGTACCGGTGCCGAGTTCCACCGCTGCGTCGACATGATCACGGACCGCCTCGGCGCGACCCCGATCGTGATGCAGCTGCCGATCGGCACCGAGGCCGACTTCAAGGGCGTGGTCGACCTCGTCCGCATGAAGGCGCTCGTGTGGTCCGCCGAGGCCGCCAAGGGCGAGATGTACGACACCGTCGACATCCCGGCCACGCACGCCGAGGCCGCCGACGAGTGGCGCGGCAAGCTGCTCGAGGCCGTCGCCGAGAACGACGAAGAGATCATGGAGCTGTACCTGGAGGGCCAGGAGCCCACCGAGGAGCAGCTGTACGCGGCGATCCGTCGCATCACGATCGCTTCCGGCAAGGCCGACGTCACCACCGTCACCCCGGTGTTCTGCGGTACCGCCTTCAAGAACAAGGGTGTGCAGCCGCTGCTCGACGCGGTCGTGCGCTACCTGCCCTCCCCGTTGGACGTCGAGGCCATCGAGGGCCACGCGGTCAACGACCCGGAGCAGGTCGTCGCGCGCAAGCCGTCCGAGAGCGAGCCGCTGGCCGCCCTCGCGTTCAAGATTGCGAGCGACCCCCACCTGGGCAAGCTCACCTTCATCCGGGTGTACTCGGGCCGCCTCGAGGCCGGCTCGCAGGTGCAGAACTCGGTGAAGGGCAAGAAGGAGCGCATCGGCAAGATCTACCGGATGCACGCGAACAAGCGTGAGGAGATCGAGTCGGTGGGTGCCGGTGACATCGTCGCCGTCATGGGTCTGAAGCAGACCACCACCGGTGAGACCCTCTGCGACGCGAGCCACCCGGTGATCCTGGAGTCCATGGACTTCCCGGCGCCGGTCATCCAGGTCGCCATCGAGCCCAAGTCCAAGGGCGACCAGGAGAAGCTGGGTGTCGCCATCCAGCGCCTCGCCGAAGAGGACCCCTCGTTCCAGGTGCACACCGACGAGGAGACCGGCCAGACCATCATCGCGGGTATGGGCGAGCTGCACCTCGACGTGCTGGTCGACCGTATGAAGCGTGAGTTCAAGGTCGAGGCCAACGTCGGCAAGCCGCAGGTCGCCTACCGTGAGACCCTGCGCAAGGCCGTCGAGCGTCTCGACTACACGCACAAGAAGCAGACTGGTGGTTCCGGCCAGTTCGCGAAGGTGCAGATCGCGATCGAGCCGCTCGAGGGCGACGGGTACGAGTTCGAGAACAAGGTCACCGGTGGCCGTATCCCGCGGGAGTACATCCCGTCCGTGGACGCGGGCTGCCAGGAGGCCATGGAGTTCGGTGTTCTCGCCGGCTACCCGCTGACCGGTGTCAAGGTCACGCTCCTCGACGGTGCGTTCCACGAGGTCGACTCTTCCGAGATGGCCTTCAAGATCGCCGGTTCGATGGCCTTCAAGGAGGCCGCCCGCAAGGCCAGCCCGGCCCTGCTGGAGCCGATGATGAAGGTCGAGGTCACCACGCCCGAGGACTACATGGGCGATGTGATCGGCGACATCAACTCCCGCCGTGGTCAGATTCAGTCCATGGAGGAGCGCGCCGGCGCCAAGCTCGTCACGGGCCTGGTTCCGCTCTCGGAGATGTTCGGCTACGTCGGAGACCTCCGCAGCAAGACGTCGGGTCGCGCAAGCTACTCGATGCAGTTTGACTCCTACGCCGAGGTTCCGCGGAACGTCGCCGAGGAGATCATCGCGAAGGCCAAGGGCGAGTAGCTCCGTCTCCCGCGAGTCGGAACACGCTTTAGGCTTGACACCGTCTGCCGGGGTAATCCCCGCAATCCGTGAGGAATGCCCCGGCAGCCGGCACCCCAGCAAAGATCACCTGGCGCCGATGAGTAAGGCGTACAGAACCACTCCACAGGAGGACCCCAGTGGCGAAGGCGAAGTTCGAGCGGACTAAGCCGCACGTCAACATCGGCACCATCGGTCACATTGACCACGGTAAGACGACCCTCACGGCCGCCATTACCAAGGTGCTGCACGACGCGTACCCGGACCTGAACGAGGCCTCGGCCTTCGACCAGATCGACAAGGCTCCTGAGGAGCGCCAGCGCGGTATCACCATCTCCATCGCGCACGTCGAGTACCAGACCGAGTCGCGTCACTACGCCCACGTCGACTGCCCCGGTCACGCGGACTACATCAAGAACATGATCACGGGTGCGGCGCAGATGGACGGCGCCATCCTCGTGGTCGCCGCCACCGACGGCCCGATGCCGCAGACCAAGGAGCACGTGCTCCTGGCCCGCCAGGTCGGCGTTCCCTACATCGTCGTCGCCCTGAACAAGGCCGACATGGTGGACGACGAGGAGATCCTGGAGCTCGTCGAGCTCGAGGTCCGTGAGCTCCTCTCCGAGTACGAGTTCCCGGGCGACGACGTCCCGGTCGTCAAGGTCTCGGCGCTCAAGGCGCTCGAGGGCGACGCCGAGTGGGGCAAGTCCGTCCTCGACCTGATGAAGGCCGTCGACGAGTCCATCCCGCAGCCCGAGCGTGACGTCGACAAGCCGTTCCTGATGCCGATCGAGGACGTCTTCACGATCACCGGTCGTGGCACCGTCGTCACCGGTCGTATCGAGCGTGGTGTCCTCAAGGTCAACGAGACCGTCGACATCATCGGCATCAAGACCGAGAAGACCACCACCACGGTCACCGGCATCGAGATGTTCCGCAAGCTCCTCGACGAGGGCCAGGCCGGTGAGAACGTCGGTCTGCTCCTCCGTGGCATCAAGCGCGAGGACGTCGAGCGCGGCCAGGTCATCATCAAGCCGGGCTCGGTCACGCCGCACACCTCGTTCGAGGCTCAGGCGTACATCCTGTCGAAGGACGAGGGTGGCCGTCACACCCCGTTCTTCAACAACTACCGCCCGCAGTTCTACTTCCGTACCACGGACGTGACCGGCGTCGTGACCCTCCCCGAGGGCACCGAGATGGTCATGCCGGGCGACAACACCGAGATGTCGGTCGAGCTGATCCAGCCGGTCGCCATGGAGGAGGGCCTGAAGTTCGCCATCCGTGAGGGTGGCCGGACCGTCGGCGCCGGCCAGGTCACCAAGATCAACAAGTAATTGTTGATCCGGTTGATCCGGTAGCTCCCGGTCTTCGGGCCGGGGGTCCGGGGGTTGCCCCCGGGATAGCACAGCCACAGGGAGCCCCGTCCACCATCAGGTGGGCGGGGCTCCTTGACAGTTGGGGTCCGATTGGCCTTACCCATCCCGCGTATGGCACACTGTCCAGGTTGCTCGGTTGAGTGCCGATGCTGCGCGCCTCCCGCCGGGAGGACTGGAAGCGAGTCCCAGGTATTCGTCGTCCCTTCTCAGGGCCGGAAATACGGGAATCTTCCGGGAAGCGTCAGCGGGGTGCCTCGGCCAGGCGCCCGGTGGGTGTTCTTCCCCTGCCTACTCCTTCTTCAGGGATCTCTCGTGCGGAGATTTACGAGAAGGGGTGCGACACGCCCGACCGCGTGGGTCGGAGAAGAACAGTGCTTCTCGATGAGGTGCAGCCTGCCGGGTCCCAGAGCGTTACGAGAGACAGGACTACGAAGTAGCCATGGCGGGACAGAAGATCCGCATCCGGCTCAAGGCCTACGACCACGAGGTCATCGACTCCTCGGCGAAGAAGATCGTCGAGACGGTGACTCGCACTGGTGCGTCGGTCGCGGGCCCGGTGCCGCTGCCCACTGAAAAGAACGTGTACTGCGTCATCAAGTCGCCGCACAAGTACAAGGACTCGCGCGAGCACTTCGAGATGCGCACGCACAAGCGCCTGATCGACATCCTCGACCCGACGCCCAAGACCGTTGACTCGCTGATGCGCCTGGACCTTCCGGCCGGCGTTGACATCGAGATCAAGCTCTGAGAGGCGCGGAAGAGATGGCTAAGCAGATCAAGGGCATCCTGGGCGAGAAGCTCGGCATGACCCAGGTCTGGGACGAGAACAACCGTGTCGTCCCGGTGACCGTGGTGAAGGCCGGCCCCTGCGTCGTTACCCAGGTGCGCACCAATGACCAGGACGGTTACGACTCCGTCCAGATCGCCTTCGGCGAGATCGACCCGCGCAAGGTGAACAAGCCCCTCAAGGGCCACTTCGCGAAGGCCGACGTCACCCCCCGTCGTCACCTCGTCGAGGTCCGTACTCCCGATGCCGGCGAGTACACCCTCGGCCAGGAGCTGACCGCTGAGACCTTCGAGTCCGGCGTCAAGGTGGACGTGACCGGCAAGAGCAAGGGCAAGGGCTTCGCCGGTGTCATGAAGCGTCACGGCTTCCACGGCGGCAAGGCCTCGCACGGTGCCCACCGCGTGCACCGCAAGCCGGGCTCCATCGGTGGCTGCGCCACCCCGGGCCGCGTGTTCAAGGGCATGCGGATGGCCGGCCGTATGGGCAATGAGCGGGTCACCACCCAGAACCTGACCGTCCACGCCGTTGACGCGGAGAAGGGTCTGCTGCTCATCAAGGGCGCAGTTCCTGGTCCGAACGGCGGCCTCGTCCTGGTCCGTACCGCGGCCAAGGGGGCCTGAGGTAACCGATGAGCACCATTGACATCCTTTCGCCGGCAGGCGACAAGGCCGGGTCCGTCGAGCTCCCCGCGGAGATCTTCGACGCCAAGGTCAGCGTTCCGCTGATCCACCAGGTCGTTGTCGCGCAGCTGGCTGCGGCCCGTCAGGGCACGCACAAGACCAAGACTCGCGGCGAGGTCCGCGGCGGTGGCAAGAAGCCGTACCGCCAGAAGGGCACCGGCCGGGCGCGTCAGGGTTCGACCCGTGCGCCGCAGTTCGCCGGCGGTGGCATCGTCCACGGCCCCGTGCCGCGTGACTACAGCCAGCGGACCCCGAAGAAGATGAAGGCCGCCGCCCTGCGCGGTGCCCTCACCGACCGGGCCCGCAACAGCCGCATCCACGTCGTTTCCGGCGTGGTCGAGGGCGCGGTTTCCACCAAGGCCGCCAAGTCTCTTCTCGGCAAGGTCAGCGAGCGCAAGAACGTGCTCCTGGTCGCCGAGCGCAGCGACGAGGCCGCGTGGCTGTCCGCCCGCAACCTGCCCCAGGTTCACATCCTGGAGCCGGGCCAGCTGAACACGTACGACGTGCTCGTCTCCGACGACGTGGTCTTCACCAAGGCCGCTTTCGAGTCCTTCGTGTCTGGCCCCAAGGCCGCTGAGACCGAAGGGAGCGACGCCTGATGACTGAGGCCGTCGTCACCAGCAAGACCTTCACGGACCCGCGCGACGTTCTCGTCAAGCCGGTGGTTTCCGAGAAGAGCTACGCGCTGCTGGACGAGAACAAGTACACGTTCATCGTCGCGCCCGGCGCGAACAAGACCCAGATCAAGCAGGCCGTCGAGGCGGTCTTCTCGGTCAAGGTCACCGGGGTCAACACGATCAACCGGCAGGGCAAGCGCAAGCGCACCCGCACCGGTTACGGCAAGCGCGCCAACACCAAGCGCGCCATCGTGACCCTCGCCGAGGGCGACCGTATCGACATCTTCGGCGGCCCGGTCTCCTAACGGAGTCCGAGTCGTCCGGAATCGGACGAGGACTGAGAAATGGGTATCCGCAAGTACAAGCCGACGACCCCGGGCCGTCGTGGCTCCAGCGTCGCCGACTTTGTCGAGATCACGCGGTCCACGCCGGAGAAGTCGCTGGTCCGCCCGCTGCACAGCAAGGGCGGCCGTAACAACGCCGGTCGTGTGACCGTTCGCCACCAGGGTGGTGGCCACAAGCGCGCCTACCGCGTGATCGACTTCCGTCGTCACGACAAGGACGGCGTGCCGGCCAAGGTCGCGCACATCGAGTACGACCCGAACCGCACCGCGCGCATCGCGCTGCTGCACTACGCAGACGGCGAGAAGCGCTACATCATCGCGCCCCGTGGCCTGGTCCAGGGTGCTCGGATTGAGAACGGCCCTGGCGCCGACATCAAGCCGGGCAACAACCTGCCGCTGCGTCACATCCCCGTGGGTACGACGATCCACGCGATCGAGCTGCGTCCGGGCGGCGGTGCGAAGTTCGCCCGCTCGGCCGGTGCCTCCGTGCAGCTGCTGGCGAAGGAGGGCGCGATGGCCCACCTTCGTATGCCTTCCGGTGAGATCCGCCTGGTCGACGTGCGCTGCCGCGCCACCGTCGGCGAGGTCGGCAACGCCGAGCAGTCGAACATCAACTGGGGCAAGGCCGGCCGTATGCGCTGGAAGGGCGTCCGCCCGACCGTGCGTGGTGTCGTGATGAACCCGGTTGACCACCCGCACGGTGGTGGTGAGGGCAAGACCTCCGGTGGTCGCCACCCGGTCTCGCCCTGGGGCCAGAAGGAGGGTCGTACTCGCTCGCCGAAGAAGGCAAGCAACAAGTACATCGTCCGCCGCCGCAAGACGAACAAGAAGCGCTAGGAGCGGGTTTAGATGCCGCGCAGTCTCAAGAAGGGGCCCTTCGTCGACGACCACCTCGCCAAGAAGGTGGACGTACAGAACGATGCAGGCACCAAGAACGTCATCAAGACCTGGTCCCGCCGCTCCATGATCGTCCCGGCCATGCTCGGCCACACGATCGCGGTGCACGACGGCCGCAAGCACGTCCCGGTGTTCGTCACCGAGTCGATGGTCGGCCACAAGCTCGGCGAGTTTGCGCCGACCCGCACCTTCCGCGGCCACGAGAAGGACGACCGCAAGTCGCGTCGTCGCTGATCGACCGGAGTGCGAAGACTATGACTGACACCGAAGGGACAACCATGGAAGCCAGGGCCCAGGCGCGGTACATCCGCGTCACGCCCATGAAGGCCCGCCGCGTGGTGGACCTTATCCGTGGCATGGATGCCACGGAGGCTCAGGCGGTCCTGCGTTTCGCCCCGCAGGCCGCGAGCGTGCCGGTGGGCAAGGTGCTGGACAGCGCCATTGCCAACGCCGCGCACAACTACGACCACACCGACGCCTCTTCGCTGGTCATCAGCGAGGCGTACGTCGACGAGGGCCCGACCCTGAAGCGGTTCCGTCCGCGTGCCCAGGGCCGTGCCTACCGGATCCGCAAGCGGACCAGCCACATCACCGTGGTCGTCAGCAGCAAGGAAGGAACCCGGTAATGGGCCAGAAGGTAAACCCGCACGGGTTCCGGCTCGGTGTGACGACGGACTTCAAGTCCCGTTGGTACGCCGACAAGCTGTACAAGGACTACGTCAAGGAAGACGTCGCCATTCGTCGCATGATGACGAAGGGCATGGAGCGCGCCGGTATCTCCAAGGTGGAGATCGAGCGCACCCGTGAGCGCGTCCGCGTTGACATCCACACCGCTCGTCCGGGCATCGTCATCGGCCGCCGCGGCGCCGAGGCGGACCGCATCCGCGGCGAGCTGGAGAAGCTGACCGGCAAGCAGGTCCAGCTGAACATCCTCGAGGTCAAGAACCCCGAGACCGATGCGCAGCTGGTGGCCCAGGCCGTCGCCGAGCAGCTCTCGTCCCGCGTCTCCTTCCGTCGCGCCATGCGTAAGAGCATGCAGTCGACGATGAAGGCCGGCGCCAAGGGCATCAAGATCCAGTGCGGCGGTCGTCTCGGCGGCGCCGAGATGTCCCGCTCGGAGTTCTACCGCGAGGGCCGTGTGCCCCTGCACACGCTCCGTGCGAACGTCGACTACGGCTTCTTCGAGGCCAAGACCACCTTCGGCCGCATCGGCGTGAAGGTCTGGATCTACAAGGGCGACGTCAAGAACATCGCCGAGGTTCGCGCCGAGAACGCTGCCGCCCGTGCGGGTAACCGCCCGGCTCGCGGTGGCGGCAACGACCGCCCGCGTCGCGGTGGCGAGCGCGGTGGCCGCGGCGGCCGCAAGCCGCAGCAGCAGAGCGCCGCTGCCGAGGCCCCCAAGGCCGAGGCCGCTGCCGCTGCTCCGGCGGAGACCCCCGGAACGGAGGCCTGACCGACATGCTGATCCCTCGCAGGGTCAAGCACCGCAAGCAGCACCACCCGAAGCGCAACGGTATGGCCAAGGGTGGCACCGAGCTGGCCTTCGGTGAGTACGGAATCCAGGCCGTCACCCCGGCCTACGTGACGAACCGTCAGATCGAGTCCGCTCGTATCGCGATGACCCGTCACATCAAGCGTGGTGGCAAGGTCTGGATCAACATCTACCCGGACCGCCCGCTGACGAAGAAGCCTGCCGAGACCCGCATGGGTTCCGGTAAGGGTTCCCCGGAGTGGTGGGTCGCGAACGTCAAGCCCGGTCGGGTGATGTTCGAGCTGTCCTTCCCGAACGAGAAGGTTGCTAAGGAGGCGCTGACCCGCGCCGCCCACAAGCTTCCGATGAAGTGCCGCATCGTTCGGCGCGAGGCAGGTGAATCGTGATGTCGGCCGTTACCAAGGCGTCCGAGCTGCGCGAGCTGAACAACGAGGACCTCGTTGCCAAGCTCCGTGAGGCCAAGGAAGAGCTGTTCAACCTCCGCTTCCAGGCGGCGACCGGACAGCTCGAGAACCACGGCCGGCTGAAGGCCGTCCGCAAGGACATCGCCCGGATCTACACCCTGATGCGTGAGCGCGAGCTGGGCATCGAGACGGTGGAGAGCGCCTGATGAGCGAGAAGAATGTGACTGAGACGAACGAGCGCGGTTTCCGCAAGACCCGTGAGGGTCTCGTCGTCAGCGACAAGATGGACAAGACCGTCGTCGTCGCTGTCGAGGACCGCGTCAAGCACGCGCTGTACGGCAAGGTCATCCGCCGTACCAACAAGCTCAAGGCGCACGACGAGCAGAACGCTGCCGGCGTCGGCGACCGCGTCCTCCTGATGGAGACCCGGCCGCTGTCCGCCACCAAGCGCTGGCGCATCGTCGAGATCCTCGAGAAGGCCAAGTAATCCCTCCTAGGGGGACCCCCTAGGAACAGTTCCGCCAGGCTCGGTGAGAAGCGCGAAGCACTCGCGCTTCTCGCCGGGAACCGGCAGACAAACAGGAGATAGACGTGATCCAGCAGGAGTCGCGACTGCGTGTCGCCGACAACACTGGTGCGAAGGAAATCCTTTGCATCCGTGTTCTCGGTGGTTCCGGTCGCCGCTACGCGGGCATCGGTGACGTCATCGTCGCCACCGTCAAGGATGCGATCCCCGGTGGCAACGTGAAGAAGGGTGACGTCGTCAAGGCGGTCATCGTTCGCACCGTCAAGGAGCGCCGCCGTCCCGACGGCTCGTACATCCGCTTCGACGAGAACGCGGCCGTCATCCTCAAGAACGATGGCGACCCCCGCGGCACCCGTATCTTCGGCCCCGTGGGCCGTGAGCTGCGCGAGAAGAAGTTCATGAAGATCATCTCGCTCGCGCCGGAGGTGCTGTAACCGATGAAGATCAAGAAGGGCGACCTGGTCCAGGTCATCACCGGTAAGGACAAGGGCAAGCAGGGCAAGGTCATCCAGGCCTTCCCCCGCGAGGACCGCGTCCTGGTCGAGGGTGTCAACCGGGTCAAGAAGCACACCAAGGCCGGCCAGACCGCTCGTGGTTCGAAGACCGGCGGCATCGTGACGACCGAGGCCCCCATCCACGTCAGCAACGTTCAGCTGGTTGTGGAGAAGGACGGCCAGAAGGTTGTCACCCGCGTCGGATACCGCTTCGACGACGAGGGCAACAAGATCCGCGTTGCCAAGCGGACCGGTGAGGACATCTGATGACTGCCACCACCAACGCGCCGCGTCTGAAGACGCGCTACCGCGAAGAGATCGCCGGGAAGCTGAAGGACGAGTTCTCCTACGAGAACGTCATGCAGATCCCCGGTCTGACCAAGATCGTGGTCAACATGGGTGTGGGCGACGCCGCCCGCGACTCCAAGCTGATCGAGGGCGCCATCCGCGACCTCACCACGATCACCGGCCAGAAGCCGGCCGTCACCAAGGCCCGTAAGTCCATCGCGCAGTTCAAGCTGCGCGAGGGCCAGCCGATCGGTGCCCACGTCACCCTCCGCGGTGACCGCATGTGGGAGTTCCTGGACCGCCTGCTGTCGCTCGCGCTGCCGCGCATCCGCGACTTCCGTGGTCTGTCCCCGAAGCAGTTCGACGGTCGGGGCAACTACACCTTCGGTCTCACGGAGCAGGTCATGTTCCACGAGATCGACCAGGACAAGATCGACCGGACGCGGGGCATGGACATCACCGTGGTCACCACGGCGTCCAACGACGATGAGGGCCGCGCCCTGCTTCGTCACCTCGGCTTCCCGTTCAAGGAGAACTGACCGTGGCGAAGAAGGCTCTGATCGCTAAGGCGGCTCGTAAGCCGAAGTTTGCTGTCCGCGCGTACACGCGCTGCCAGCGCTGCGGCCGTCCGCACTCCGTCTACCGCAAGTTCGGCCTGTGCCGCGTGTGCCTTCGTGAGATGGCTCACCGTGGCGAGCTGCCGGGCGTGACCAAGAGCTCCTGGTAATCCCCCACTTGGGATGACCGGGGCTCTCGGTAAGCAATCGGTCGGCGGGAGTCCTGCACCTTTTTTCCCGTAGGGTAGAAGGGTTTGGGCGTCCCGCCGCCCGAGACCGACCGCGGGCGAAGCCCGCATAACGTCGCTTACTACGCCGTAGGTCCCCGCGCCGCACCCGTCCCGACTCTGATCGGGGAGAGGGATGGCGCACATAGGAAACCCCGGCGAGAGAGGCCGAAGGCCAATTCATGACCATGACTGACCCCATCGCAGACATGCTGACCCGTCTGCGGAACGCGAACTCGGCGTACCACGACACCGTCGTGATGCCGCACAGCAAGATCAAGTCGCACATCGCGGAGATCCTCCAGCAGGAGGGTTACATCACCGGCTGGCGCGTCGAGGACGCCGAGGTCGGCAAGAACCTCGTCCTCGAGCTGAAGTTCGGCCCGAACCGCGAGCGCTCGATCGCCGGCATCAAGCGGATCTCGAAGCCGGGCCTGCGGGTCTACGCAAAGTCCACCAACCTGCCGAAGGTGCTCGGCGGCCTGGGCGTGGCGATCATCTCCACGTCCCACGGTCTGCTCACCGGCCAGCAGGCGCAGAAGAAGGGCGTGGGTGGGGAAGTCCTCGCCTACGTCTGGTAACCCGGGAACGGAGGAATAGCTAATGTCGCGCATTGGCAAGCTGCCCATCCAGGTTCCCGCTGGTGTGGACGTCACCATCGAGGGCCGCACGGTCAACGTGAAGGGTCCCAAGGGCTCCCTTTCGCACACCGTGGCCGCTCCCATCGAGGTCGCCAAGGGTGAGGACGGCGTCATCAACGTCACCCGCCCGAACGACGAGCGTCAGAACAAGGCCCTGCACGGCCTGTCCCGCACGCTGGTGGCGAACATGATCACCGGCGTGACCCAGGGATACAGCAAGGCGCTCGAGATCAGCGGTGTCGGTTACCGCGTCCAGGCGAAGGGCTCCAACCTGGAGTTCGCCCTGGGCTACAGCCACCCGATCGTGATCGAGGCCCCCGAGGGGATCTCCTTCAAGGTCGAGTCCCCGACCAAGCTCAGCGTCGAGGGCATCGACAAGCAGAAGGTCGGCGAGGTGGCGGCGAACATCCGCAAGCTGCGCAAGCCTGACCCGTACAAGGCCAAGGGCGTCAAGTACGCCGGCGAGGTCATCCGCCGCAAGGTCGGAAAGGCTGGTAAGTAAGCCATGGCATACGGTGTGAAGATCGCGAAGGGTGACGCCTACAAGCGCGCCGCCGCCAAGCGTCGCCACATCCGCATCCGTAAGCGGATTTCGGGTACCGCGGAGCGTCCGCGTCTGGTCGTGACGCGGTCCAACCGCGGCATCACCGCGCAGGTCATCGACGACATCAAGGGCCACACGCTGGCCTCGGCGTCGAGCCTGGACGCGTCGATCCGTGGTGGCGAGGGCGACAAGAGCGCCCAGGCCCAGAAGGTCGGCTCCCTGGTCGCCGAGCGTGCCAAGGCCGCCGGTGTCGAGGCCGTCGTGTTCGACCGTGGTGGCAAGCAGTACGCCGGGCGGATTGCCGCTCTGGCCGACGCCGCCCGCGAAGCCGGGCTGAAGTTCTAAGCCCCGGTTCCGGAGCTAGCGGACGTAACAGAGAGAGGTAAATCCAATGGCTGGACCCCAGCGCCGCGGGAGCGGTGCCGGTGGCGGCGAGCGGCGGGACCGGAAGGGTCGCGACGGTGGCGCTGCCGCCGAGAAGACCGCGTACGTTGAGCGCGTTGTCGCGATCAACCGCGTCGCCAAGGTTGTCAAGGGTGGTCGTCGCTTCAGCTTCACCGCGCTGGTCGTGGTGGGCGACGGTGACGGCACCGTAGGTGTCGGTTACGGCAAGGCCAAGGAAGTTCCGGCTGCCATCGCCAAGGGCGTGGAAGAGGCCAAGAAGAACTTCTTCAAGGTCCCCCGTATCCAGGGCACCATCCCTCACCCCATCCAGGGCGAGAAGGCTGCGGGCGTCGTCCTGCTCAAGCCGGCTTCCCCCGGTACCGGTGTGATCGCCGGTGGCCCCGTGCGTGCCGTTCTGGAGTGCGCGGGCATCCACGACGTGCTGAGCAAGTCGCTCGGTTCGTCGAACCCGATCAACATCGTGCACGCCACGGTGGAGGCCCTCCAGGGACTGCAGCGTCCCGAGGAGATCGCCGCCCGTCGTGGTCTGCCGCTGGAGGACGTTGCTCCCGCCGCTCTGCTGCGGGCGCGTGCAGGGGTGACCGCGTAATGGCGCACCTCAAGATCACGCAGACGAAGTCCTACATCGGTAGCAAGCAGAACCACCGCGACACCCTTCGTTCGCTGGGCCTGAAGAAGCTCAACGACGTGGTTGTCAAGGAGGACCGCCCCGAGTTCCGCGGCATGGTGCACACCGTCCGCCACCTCGTGACGGTTGAGGAGGTCGACTGACATGGCGGAGCAGAACCCGCTGAAGGTCCACAACCTCCGTCCTGCCCCGGGCGCCAAGACCGCCAAGACCCGCGTGGGTCGTGGCGAGGCGTCCAAGGGTAAGACCGCTGGTCGTGGTACCAAGGGTACGAAGGCCCGTTACCAGGTTCCGGAGCGCTTCGAGGGTGGGCAGATGCCCCTCCACATGCGCCTCCCGAAGCTGAAGGGTTTCAAGAACCCCGCTCACAAGCAGTTCCAGGTCGTGAACCTGGACAAGCTGGCCGCGCTCTACCCGCAGGGTGGCGAGGTCACGGTGGCCGACCTGGTCGCCAAGGGCGCGGTGCGCAAGAACGAGCTCGTCAAGGTCCTGGGCCAGGGCGAGATCTCCGTGGCGCTGCAGGTTTCGGTTGACGCCGTTTCCGGCTCCGCCAAGGAGAAGATCGCCGCCGCCGGCGGCACCGTCACCGAACTCATCTGAGTTCGTTGGTTCAACTGACCGGGGATGCCCATCGTTTGGGGCATCCCCGGTTGGTCGTTCCAAGGGGGTACGGTCGCCGGTAAGGTGGCAGGCACTGCTGTTTTCCGGGGCCCCGGCCCCGGGCCCCCGCCGCGCGGGCCGTGTCCGCGCGGTTTTTGGCCTATGTATTCGTCGATCCTCAAGACCGTCACCTCTCGCCCATGGGGCGAAGAGGCGCAGGAGGCACCGTGCTCACCGCGTTCGCCCGAGCGTTCAAGACGCCCGACCTGCGCAAGAAGCTGCTGTTCACATTGGGCATCATCGTGCTCTACCGGATCGGAGCGCACGTCCCGGTCCCCGGGGTGAACTACGCGAACGTCGAGACCTGCATGCGGCAGGCCGGCGGCAACAGCGGGTTGTTCGCCCTGGTGAACATGTTCAGCGGCGGTGCGCTGCTGCAAATCACGATCTTCGCGCTGGGGATCATGCCGTACATCACGGCGAGCATCATCCTCCAGCTGCTGACCGTGGTGATCCCCAGGCTGGAGGCCCTCAAGAAAGAGGGGCAGTCCGGCCAGGCGAAGATCACCCAGTACACCCGCTACCTGACCGTGGCGCTCGCCATCCTGCAGGGCACCGGCCTGGTGGCCACCGCCCGCAGCGGTGCGCTGTTCCAGAACTGCCCGGTCGCCAGCGAGATCGTGCCCAGCGACTCGATCTTCACCACCATCACGATGGTCATCACGATGACCGCCGGCACCGCCCTGATCATGTGGCTCGGTGAGCTCGTCACCGACCGCGGCATCGGCAACGGCATGTCGATCCTGATGTTCATCTCGATCGCCGCCGGCTTCCCGGGCGCCCTGTGGCAGATCAAGCTCACCGGCAAGCTCGCCGACGGCTGGATCGAGTTCTTCGCGGTGATCGCGGTGGGTCTGGCGATGGTCGCCCTGGTGGTCTTCGTCGAACAGGCCCAGCGGCGCATTCCGGTGCAGTACGCGAAGCGGATGATCGGCCGCCGGTCCTATGGCGGTACGTCCACCTACATCCCGCTCAAGGTGAATCAGGCGGGTGTGATTCCCGTCATCTTCGCGTCATCGCTGCTCTACATTCCAGCCCTCGTTGCACAGTTCAGCGGGTCGAAGGCGGCATGGGCGACCTGGATCGCCACCAACTTCACCAAGGGAAATCACCCGGTTTACATCGTTACGTACTTCCTGCTGATCGTCTTCTTCGCGTTCTTCTACGTCGCCATCAGCTTCAACCCCGAAGAAGTTGCCGACAACATGAAGAAGTATGGTGGCTTCATCCCGGGTATCCGGGCTGGTCGCCCGACGGCCGAGTACCTCAGCTACGTGCTCAACCGGATCACGTGGCCGGGCTCGCTGTACCTGGGGCTGATCGCGCTCGTACCAACAGTGGCGTTGGTGCTTTTCAACGCGAACCAGAACTTCCCGTTCGGCGGGACGAGCATCCTCATCATCGTGGGTGTGGGCCTGGAGACCGTGAAGCAGATCGAGAGCCAGCTTCAGCAGCGCAACTACGAAGGGTTCCTCCGCTGATGCGAATCGTCCTCGTCGGACCCCCGGGGGCCGGCAAGGGTACGCAGGCTGCGTACCTTGCCAAGAACCTCGCGATCCCGCACATCTCCACGGGGGACCTGTTCCGCGCCAACATCAGTCAGGGCACGCCCCTGGGTGTCGAGGCGAAGTCGTACATGGACGCCGGAAACCTGGTGCCCGACTCGGTCACCATCGGGATGGCCGAGGACCGCATGGAGCAGGCCGACGCCACCGAGGGCTTCCTCCTCGACGGCTTCCCGCGCAACCTCGGCCAGGCCGAGGCGCTGGACGAGTACCTCAAGGGCAAGAACCTCAAGCTGGACGCCGTCCTGGACCTGGAGGTCCCGGAGGACGAGGTCGTCAAGCGGATCGCCGGCCGGCGGATCTGCCGCAAGGACTCAAGCCACGTCTTCCACGCCGAGTACAACAAGCCGAAGACCGAGGGCGTCTGCGACGTCTGCGGCGGCGACCTGTACCAGCGTGACGACGACCGCGAGGAGACCGTCCGCAAGCGGCTGGAGGTCTACCACACGGAGACCGAGCCGATCATCGACTACTACAAGGCCCAGGACCTGGTCGTGACGATCCCGGCCCTCGGCAAGGTCGAAGAGGTCACGCAGCGCGCGATGGCCGCGCTGCCCTCGCGCGACGCGTAAGCCACCACCGGCTTCGATACGGCCGCGGCGCCCCGACGGGGCACCGCGGCCGTATCGCGTACGGGTACCGTGGTAGCCGCAATCATCAATCGAGCAACCACGAGGGCGACCAGCCACCTCCGCGAGAGCGGCGGCGGCCCAGCCGCAAGGGAGAGCCAGCCGCAATGGTGGAGATCAAGACCCCCGAGCAGATCGCGAAGATGCGCGAGGCGGGGCTGGTGGTCGCCGCCATCCACGCGGCCACCCGAGAGGTCGCGGTGCCGGGCGCCACGACCAAGGACCTGGACGACGCGGCGCGCAAGGTGCTCGCCGAGCACGGCGCGAAGTCGAACTTCCTCGGGTACGGCGGCTTCCCCGCGACCATCTGCACCTCGGTGAACGACGTCGTCGTGCACGGCATCCCCGACACCGAGACGGTCCTGCAGGACGGGGACATCATCTCCATCGACTGCGGCGCGATCATCGACGGCTGGCACGGCGACGCCGCGTACACCGCCTTCGTCGGATCGGGTCACTCCGCGGAGCTGATCGAGCTCAGCCGGGTCACCGAGGAGTCGATGTGGGCCGGTATCGCGGCGGTCGCCAAGGGCAACCGCCTGGTGGACATCTCCAAGGCGATCGAGGGCTACATCCGGCGCCAGCCCCGTCCGACCAGCGGTAAGTACGGCATCGTCGAGGACTACGGCGGCCACGGCATCGGCTCTCAGATGCACATGGACCCGCATCTGCTGAACTACGTCGACCGCAAGCGCGGCCGCGGCCCGAAGCTGGTGCCCGGCTTCTGCATCGCGATCGAGCCGATGGTCAATCTCGGCACGGCCAAGACCCACGTCCTCGACGACGACTGGACGGTCAAGTCGAACGACGGCAGCTGGTCCTCGCACTGGGAGCACTCGGTCGCGCTGACCGAGGACGGTCCGCTGGTGCTGACCTCGCCGGACGGTGGCAAGGCCAAGCTGGCCGAGCTGGGGATCACGGCGGCGCCGGACCCCCTGGCCTGACCCGGCGGACCCGATCCGCCGGCCCGGGGGAGGCCCCCGGGCGTAAGGATCACCCCTCGTGGGCAATAATCCAGGATTCGTCTTTTCCCAGGCACTGACGTAGACTGACGCGTCGGCTCTCGTGCATCCGTATGCCTGTTACAGGTGACATCCACTGCAAGAGAGTCGATCAAGGTAGCCGATTCGAAGGGCGAAGCGTGGCCAAGAAGCAAGGTGCCATCGAAATCGAGGGCACCGTGATCGAGTCCCTGCCGAACGCCATGTTCAAGGTGGAGCTCCAGAACGGTCACAAGGTCCTCGCGCACATCAGCGGCAAGATGCGGATGCACTACATCCGCATCCTCCCGGATGACCGGGTCGTGGTGGAGCTTTCTCCTTACGACCTGACGCGTGGCCGGATCGTCTACCGCTACAAGTAGATCTTGTCGGCGCCCCGCTCCCGTGGGGTGACGGCACTGACCCGGAGAACCTCACATCCCATGAAGGTCAAGCCGAGCGTCAAGAAGATCTGCGACAAGTGCAAGGTGATCCGCCGCCACGGCCGGGTCATGGTCATCTGCGACAACCTGCGCCACAAGCAGCGCCAGGGCTGACGCACGCCGACCACCTGCAATTTCGCAGTTCGCGCGACGCAAGCACATACGTACATACGCAGTCACCCGACCCCCCGCACCACTCGCGTGGGGACGACACCCCCGGCTCGGAGGCCGGGGACCCGGCTCGTAATTCTGCAGAGTCTTACGGGAACGGTGCTGCGGAAGACCTCCGAATAGCCATCAGGAGCCACATCAATGGCACGCCTCGCAGGCGTTGATCTCCCGCGCGAAAAGCGTGTGGAGGTCGCCCTCACCTACGTCTTCGGTATCGGGCGGACGCTCTCGCAGCAGACTCTCGCCGCCACCGGCGTGAACCCGAACACCCGGGTCCGCGACCTGGCCGAGGAAGACCTCGTCAAGATCCGCGAGTACGTCGACAACAACCTCAAGACCGAGGGTGACCTCCGTCGCGAGATCCAGGCCGACATCCGCCGCAAGGTCGAGATCGGCTGCTACCAGGGTCTGCGGCACCGTCGCGGTCTGCCGGTGCACGGTCAGCGCACCAGCACGAACGCCCGTACCCGCAAGGGTCCGCGTCGCGCGATCGCCGGCAAGAAGAAGCCGGGCAAGAAGTAGTCCTCAGCAGGACGCTCACCAGCGGTCTTCGCTGTAGGACCGACCACCTCCACGGGAGAAATTCATGCCTCCGAAGGGCCGTACGGCCGGCGCCAAGAAGGTGCGCCGCAAGGAGAAGAAGAACGTCGCCCACGGGCACGCTCACATCAAGAGCACGTTCAACAACACGATCGTCTCGATCACGGACCCCACGGGCAACGTGATCTCTTGGGCCTCGGCCGGCCACGTCGGCTTCAAGGGCTCGCGCAAGTCCACCCCCTTCGCCGCGCAGATGGCCGCCGAGTCGGCCGCCCGCCGCGCGCAGGAGCACGGCATGCGCAAGGTCGACGTCTTCGTCAAGGGCCCGGGTTCGGGTCGCGAGACGGCCATCCGTTCGCTGCAGGCGACCGGTCTCGAGGTCGGCTCCATCCAGGACGTCACCCCCACGCCGCACAACGGATGCCGCCCGCCGAAGCGTCGCCGCGTCTGACCACCTGAGTAGGAGACAACTAGACAATGGCGCGTTACACCGGGGCCGACTGCAAGCGTTGCCGTCGGGAGAAGCAGAAGCTCTTCCTCAAGGGGAGCAAGTGCGAGAGCGCGAAGTGCCCGATCGAGATCCGTCCTTACCCCCCGGGTGAGCACGGTCGCGGGCGCACCAAGGACAGCGAGTACCTGCTCCAGCTTCGTGAGAAGCAGAAGTGCAGCCGTATCTACGGTGTCCTTGAGAAGCAGTTCGTGAACTACTACAAGGAAGCGAACCAGAAGACCGGCAAGACCGGTGAGAACCTTCTGCGCATCCTTGAGACCCGTCTCGACAACGTGGTCTACCGGGCCGGCTTTGCCAAGTCCCGGGACCACGCCCGTCAGCTGGTGCGTCACGGACACATCACCGTGAACGGCCGCAAGACCGACATCCCGTCGGCTCGTGTGGCGGTGAACGACATCATCGAGGTCCGCGAGAGCTCTCGGAACCTGACCCCCTTCGAGGTGGCCAAGGCCGAAGCCGGCGAGAAGACCGTTCCGGCCTGGCTGGAAGCGATCCCGTCGAACCTCCGGATCCTGGTGCACAGCCTGCCCGAGCGCCAGGTGATCGACACCCAGGTGCAGGAGCAGCTGATCGTCGAGCTTTACTCGAAGTAAGGCTCATCGGCTCTACTCAGGTAAGAGCTGGCCGGTGTGGGCGGTATGGGGCCATTGGCGCCGTACCGCCCGTACCCTTGTCAGTACAGCGGGCGTCAAATAGCGGGCGCCCACGACTGAAGGACCACACACATGCTGATCGCTCAGCGTCCCTCTCTGACCGAAGAGGTCGTCGACGAATACCGCTCCCGGTTCGTGATCGAGCCGCTGGAGCCGGGCTTCGGCTACACCCTCGGCAACTCCCTGCGTCGTACGCTCCTCTCCTCGATCCCGGGTGCGGCGGTCACGTCCATCCGCATCGACGGTGTCCTGCACGAGTTCACCACCGTGCCGGGCGTCAAGGAGGACGTCACCGACCTCATCCTCAACATCAAGCAGCTGGTCGTCTCCTCGGAGCACGACGAGCCGGTCGTGATGTACCTGCGCAAGCAGGGCCCCGGCCTGGTCACCGCTGCTGACATCGCCCCGCCGGCCGGTGTCGAGGTGCACAACCCCGACCTGGTGCTCGCCACGCTCAACGGCAAGGGCAAGCTGGAGATGGAGCTGACCGTCGAGCGCGGTCGCGGCTATGTCTCCGCCGTGCAGAACAAGCAGGTGGGCCAGGAGATCGGCCGTATCCCGGTCGACTCGATCTACTCGCCGGTGCTCAAGGTCACCTACAAGGTCGAGGCGACCCGTGTCGAGCAGCGCACCGACTTCGACAAGCTGATCGTCGACGTCGAGACCAAGCAGGCCATGCGGCCGCGTGACGCCATGGCGTCCGCCGGTAAGACGCTGGTCGAGCTGTTCGGTCTGGCGCGCGAGCTCAACATCGACGCCGAGGGCATCGACATGGGCCCGTCCCCGACGGACGCCGCCCTCGCCGCCGACCTGGCGCTGCCGATCGAGGAGCTCGAGCTCACCGTTCGTTCGTACAACTGCCTCAAGCGTGAGGGCATCCACTCCGTGGGTGAGCTCGTGGCGCGCTCCGAGGCCGACCTGCTCGACATCCGCAACTTCGGTGCGAAGTCGATCGACGAGGTCAAGGCGAAGCTGGCCGGCATGGGCCTGGCGCTCAAGGACAGCCCGCCCGGATTCGACCCGACCGCCGCCGCCGACGCCTTCGGCGCGGACGACGACGCGGACGCCGGGTTCGTGGAGACCGAGCAGTACTGAGTTCGACCGGTTGGGGTCCGGGGCGGTGCCTCGGACCCCAACCGTGTGATTCTTCCGCGGGGCGGCCGCCTCGTGGGAACTGACACCGGTACCTGATACGGCCGGTGCAGCAATGAAGGAGATACACATGCCGAAGCCCGCCAAGGGTGCCCGTCTGGGCGGCAGCGCCGCACACGAGCGTCTGATGCTGCGCAACCTGGCCACCGCTCTCTTCGAGCACGGTCGCATCACCACGACCGAGGCCAAGGCCCGTCGTCTGCGTCCGTACGCGGAGCGTCTGGTGACCAAGGCGAAGAAGGGCGACCTTCACAACCGCCGTCAGGTCATGCAGCTGATCTCGGACAAGAGCGTCGTCCACACGCTCTTCACGGAGATCGCCCCGCGCTTCGAGAACCGCCCGGGTGGCTACACCCGTATCACCAAGATCGGTAGCCGCCGCGGCGACAACGCGCCGATGGCCGTCATCGAGCTGGTGGAGGCGCTGACCGTGGCGCAGCAGGCCACTGGTGAGGCCGAGGCCGCCACCAAGCGTGCGGCCAAGGACGCGGAGGCCACTGCGGCCGAGACCACCGAGGCCCCGGCCGAGGAGTCGAAGGACGCCTGAGGCTTCGCCTCGCGTTGAGCGGGTCCGTCCCTTCGGGGGCGGGCCCGCTTCCGTGTGCCGGGAGCTTGAGAGGATGGTGGGTGTGAGCGACGAGGTGAAGCCCGGGCACGTCCGGGTGCGGCTGGACCTTTCCTACGACGGAAAGGACTTCTCCGGGTGGGCCAAGCAGGCCGGGGGGCAGCGGACGGTCCAGGGGGAGATCGAGGACGCGTTGCGGACGGTGACGCGGTCGGGGCAGACCACGTACGAGCTGACCGTGGCGGGCCGGACCGACGCCGGAGTGCACGCGCGCGGGCAGGTGGCGCACGTCGACCTCCCCGCGGAGCTCTGGGCCGAGCATCGGGAGAAGCTGCTCAAGCGGCTGGCCGGGCGACTGCCCAAGGACGTCCGGGTGTGGGCGCTGAGCGAGGCGCCGGCCGGCTTCAACGCGCGGTTCTCGGCGATCTGGCGGCGGTACGCCTACCGGGTCACCGACCACCACGGGGGCGTCGATCCGCTGCTGCGCGGCCATGTGCTGTGGCACGACTGGGCGCTGGACGTGGACGCCATGAACGAGGCGGCCCGCCCGCTGCTGGGGGAGCACGACTTCGCGGCGTACTGCAAGCGGCGTGAGGGCGCCACGACCATCCGCACGCTCCAGGAGCTGAGCCTGGAGCGCGGTGCGGACGGGATCATCACCGCGACCGTGCGGGCGGACGCCTTCTGCCACAACATGGTGCGGTCGCTGATCGGCGCGCTGCTGTTCGTCGGGGACGGCCACCGGCCGCCGGAGTGGCCGGGGAAGGTGCTGGCCGCGGGCGTACGGGACTCCGCCGTGCATGTCGTACGGCCGCACGGACTGACGCTCGAAGAGGTCGGGTACCCGGCCGACGAGCTGCTGGCGGCGCGGAACCTCGAGGCGCGCAACAAGCGGAGCCTGCCGGGGGCGGCCGGGGCCGGCTGCTGCTGAGCCGGCCCGGTGGTGGCGCCGCGCGGGGCGGCGCCACCGGGGGCGTCAGGACTGGCCGGCCTTCTTCTTGGCTTCCTTCAGCTGCCGCTCGGCGGCCTTCGCGGCCTGGTCCTTGCCGCGCTGGGTGATCCGGGTGAAGGCGTAGGAGCCGCCGTCCCGGGCGATCTGCTGGGCCTTGGTCTCGGACGCGACGACGTCCTTGCCGTTGAGGTAGCCGGCGATGATGAAGTAGGCGTAGCGGCCGGTGGCGTTGGTCGCCATCCGGCACTTGTGGCCCTGGCAGAAGTCCGAGGGGACGCCGCCGCCGGGCAGCGGCATCAGGTTGGTCCTGGCCTCGTTCATGACCTTGGTGGCCTTGGTGGGCGAGTCGAAGACCGCGATGCCGACGGTGACCGCGACGCCGCCCTTGGAGTACGTGGCGCGCACCAGCTGGCGGCAGCCGTTGTGGGTGAGCGAGGACACCAGCGCGCCCTGGGCGGCGGCGGTGCAGTCCTTGGTGGTGGCGGTGTTGGTGCGCGGGTAGCTGCGCTCGCCGATGACCATGGTCTTCTGCCCGAAGAGGGAGGCCGGCGTGAGCGGCGCGGTGTCCTTCTTGGGGTCGGAGATGTAGTCCTGCGGATTGGGCGGGGGCGGCACCGAGACGTCGGGGAAGGACGGCTTGTCGTCCGGCTCCGCGGCCTGGCCGGACGCGGCGGGTGTCGCCGACGCGCCGCCGCCCGGCGAGTCGCCGCCGCCGGCCAGGACGGCGCCGGTGACGATGCCGGCCACCGCGAGGGCGGCCAGCACGCCGCCGCCGATCCACATCCAGCGCTTGCGGCGGGCGCGGGCCTCACTCTCCTCGGCGAGTGCGCCCCAGTCAGGAGTGGACGATGATCCCCCGGGGCCGTCGAAGGGCCCGCCTTGCCCGAAACTCATGCCGCGCATCCTAATGGGGTTGGTGGAACGGGTGGAGGCCGGTCACAATCCCGCTCATGGGACATCTAGAGGCCGGCCATCTGGAGTACTACCTGCCGGACGGGAGGGTCCTGCTGGGGGATGTGTCCTTCCGCGTGGGGGAGGGCACCTCGGTGGCGCTGGTGGGGGCCAACGGCGCCGGCAAGACGACGCTGCTGCGACTGATCGCGGGCGAGCTGGCGCCGCACGGCGGATCGGTGACGGTCAGCGGCGGGCTCGGGGTGATGCCGCAGTTCGTGGGGTCCGTGCGCGACGACCGCACGGTGCGTGACCTGCTGGTCTCCGTGGCGCAGCCGCGGATACGGCAGGCCGCGGCGGCGGTGGACGCCGCCGAGACGGCGATCATGACCGCCGACGACGAGGACGCGCAGATGGCGTACGCGCAGGCGCTCAGCGACTGGGCCGAGGCGCGGGGCTACGAGGCCGAGACGGTCTGGGACATGTGCACGACGGCGGCGCTGGGGATGCCGTACGAGAAGGCCCAGTGGCGGCAGGTGCGCACGCTGTCCGGAGGCGAGCAGAAGCGGCTGGTGCTGGAGTCGCTGCTGCGCGGCACGGACGAGGTGCTGCTGCTGGACGAGCCGGACAACTATCTGGACGTGCCGGGCAAGCGCTGGCTGGAGGAGCAGCTGCGCACGACCCGTAAGACGGTTTTGTTCGTCTCCCACGACCGGGAGCTGCTGGCGCGCGCCGCGGAGAAGATCATCAGCGTCGAGCCGGGCCCCGCGGGCTCCGACGTGTGGGTGCACGGCGGCGGCTTCGGCAGCTATCACCAGGCCCGCAAGGAGCGCTTCGCCCGCTTCGAGGAGCTGCGCCGGCGCTGGGACGAGAAGCACGCCCAGCTCAAGAAGCTGGTGGTCTCGCTGCGGCAGGCGGCCTCGGTCAGCCATGAGATGGCCTCGCGCTACTCGGCGGCGCAGACCCGACTGCGGAAGTTCGAGGAGGCCGGCCCGCCGCCGGAGCCGCCGCGCGAGCAGGACATCACCATGCGGCTGCGCGGCGGGCGCACCGGCGTACGGGCGGTGACCTGCGAGGACCTGGAGCTGACGGGGCTGATGAAGCCCTTCTCGCTGGAGATCTTCTACGGCGAGCGGGTCGCGGTCCTCGGCTCCAACGGCTCCGGCAAGTCGCACTTCCTGCGCCTGCTGGCCCAGGACGCCGAGCGTCCCGTCCCGCACACCGGCACCTGGAAGCTGGGCGCCCGCGTCGTCCCCGGTCACTTCGCGCAGACGCACGCCCACCCCGAGCTGATGGGCCGCCCGCTGCTGGACATCCTGTGGACCGAGCACGCCAAGGACAAGGGCCAGGCGATGTCCGCGCTGCGCCGCTACGAGCTGGAGAAGCAGGCCGAGCAGCGCTTCGAGCGGCTCTCCGGCGGCCAGCAGGCCCGCTTCCAGATCCTGCTGCTGGAGCTCTCCGGCACGACGGCGCTGCTCTTGGACGAGCCGACCGACAACCTGGATCTGGAGTCGGCCGAGGCGCTGCAGGAGGGGCTGGAGGCGTACGAGGGGACGGTGGTGGCGGTGACGCACGACCGGTGGTTCGCGCGGTCCTTCGACCGGTTCCTGGTGTTCGGGGCGGACGGAGTGGTGCGGGAGTCGGCGGAGCCGGTGTGGGACGAGCGCCGTGTGGAGCGCAAGCGGTAGGACGGCCGGGCGGCGGCGGGGGAAACGGGGGCCACCCGCGGACCCGGGTGCCCGTGCGGGGGGCGTTTTGACCCCGCCGGGGACGGCCCGGTATTCTGCTGGTTCGTTATGCGTATTGGCTTGCTCTATCTCACGTGAGGGGCCCTTACGCCGGTCCATCGGGCCGATCACCAGCGGCGGACGACCGGGTTGCGTCACCCGTAGAGCCGCCCTGCTGTGTGATCAGCCAGGGGGCCAGTACAGGACCCATTCACTCAGAAGCGAAGGCTAAGACGTGCGTACGTTCAGCCCCAAGCCCGGCGATGTCCAGCGCCAGTGGCACATCATTGACGCGCAGGACGTTGTCCTGGGCCGTCTGGCCAGCCAGGCCGCGTCCCTCCTGCGGGGCAAGCACAAGCCGGTGTACGCCCCTCACGTTGACATGGGTGACTTCGTCATCATCGTCAACGCCGACAAGGTGCACCTGTCCGGCAACAAGCGGACGCAGAAGATGGCCTACCGCCACTCCGGCTTCCCGGGTGGTCTGCGCTCCGTCCGCTACGACGAGCTTCTCGACAAGAACCCCGAGAAGGCAGTCGAGAAGGCCATCAAGGGCATGCTCCCCAAGAACACCCTCGGCCGTCAGATGCTCTCGAAGCTGAAGGTCTACGCGGGCGCCGAGCACCCGCACGCTGCGCAGCAGCCGGTCCCGTTCGAGATCACCCAGGTCGCGCAGTAAGTCCGGCCACCCCCTAAGACGACAGAGAATCTGAGGAGCATCGTGGCTGAGACCACCCCCGAGACCCCGCTGGACGAGGTCGAGGAGTACACCACCGAGACCGAGGTCGTGGAGTCGGAGTACACCTCCGAGTCCCTCGCGTCCCGCTTCGGCGACCCGCAGCCGGCCGCCGGCCTGGGCCGTCGCAAGAACGCCATCGCCCGCGTCCGGATCGTCCCGGGCACCGGCCAGTGGAAGATCAACGGCCGCACCCTCGAGGGCTACTTCCCGAACAAGGTGCACCAGCAGGAAGTCAACGAGCCCTTCAAGGTGCTCGAGCTCGACAACCGCTACGACGTGATCGCCCGCATCTCCGGCGGCGGCATCTCCGGCCAGGCCGGTGCGCTGCGCCTGGGCGTGGCCCGTGCGCTGAACGAGGCGGACGTCGACAACAACCGCCCCGCGCTGAAGAAGGCCGGATTCCTCAAGCGTGACGACCGTGCGGTCGAGCGCAAGAAGGCCGGTCTGAAGAAGGCCCGTAAGGCGCCGCAGTACAGCAAGCGCTAACCCGCTCGCTGCACTACGCAGCTCTTGTGAACGCCCCGGTGGCACCTCCGTGCTGCCGGGGCGTTCGGCTATCCGGGACCTGGAGCGTATATCTGAAGCCAGGGGCGTATACCTGGACGTAAAGCTCTGGTCCAAGCTCGACAACTCGGAGGACACCAGTGGGACGACTCTTCGGCACGGACGGTGTGCGCGGCGTCGCGAACGCGGACCTGACGGCGGAGCTGGCGCTCGGCCTGTCGGTCGCCGCGGCGCATGTACTCGCCGAAGCGGGCACGTTTGAAGGGCACCGGCCGGTGGCGGTGGTCGGACGCGATCCGCGAGCGTCGGGGGAGTTCCTGGAGGCGGCGGTGGTCGCCGGGCTGGCCAGCGCCGGTGTGGACGTACTGCGGGTGGGGGTCCTGCCGACCCCGGCGGTCGCGTATCTGACCGGGGCGCTGGGCGCGGACCTCGGCGTGATGCTCTCCGCGAGCCACAACCCGATGCCCGACAACGGCATCAAGTTCTTCGCCCGCGGCGGCCACAAGCTCGCCGACGAGCTGGAGGACCGGATCGAGCGGACCTACCGCGCGCACAGCTCCGGCGAGCCGTGGGAGCGGCCGACCGGCGCGGGCGTCGGCCGGGTCACCGTCTACGACGAGGGCTTCGACAACTACGTCGCGCATCTGGTCGGTGTGCTGCCCAACCGCCTGGACGGGCTGAAGATCGTCATCGACGGCGCGCACGGTGCGGCGGCCCGGGTCTCGCCCGAGGCGTTCGCCCGGGCCGGCGCCGAGGTCGTCACCATCGGCACCGACCCCGACGGCCTGAACATCAACGACGGCTGCGGCTCCACGCACCTCGCGCAGCTGCGGGCGGCCGTCGTCGAGCACGGCGCCGACCTGGGTGTCGCCCACGACGGCGACGCGGACCGCTGCCTGGCCGTGGACGGCGAGGGCAACGAGATCGACGGCGACCAGATCCTGTCCGTCCTCGCGCTGGGCATGCGCGAGGCCGGGACGCTGCGCAAGAACACCGTCGTCGCCACCGTCATGTCCAACCTGGGCTTCAAGCTGGCCATGGAGCGCGAGGGCATCGACTTCGTCCAGACCGCGGTCGGTGACCGGTACGTCCTGGAGGAGATGAAGGCGCACGGCTTCGCGCTGGGCGGCGAGCAGTCCGGGCACGTCATCGTGCTCGACCACGCCACCACCGGAGACGGCACGCTGACCGGTCTGATGCTGGCGGCCCGGGTCGCCGCCACCGGCCGTTCGCTGGGGGAGCTGGCGGGCGTCATGGAGCGGCTGCCGCAGATCCTCATCAACGTCCCCGACGTCGACAAGTCGCGGGTGGCCAGCTCGCCCGAGCTGACGGCGGCGGTCGCCGAGGCGGAGCGGGAGCTGGGGGCCACCGGCCGGGTGCTGCTGCGGCCGTCCGGTACGGAGCCGCTGGTCCGCGTCATGGTGGAGGCGGCCGACATCGAGCAGGCACGGGCCGTGGCGGAGCGGCTCGCCGACGCGGTGAAGTCGGCGCTGGGCTAGGGCGTGTCCTAGGAACGTCCCGAGGGTGCTTTCGGGTGCGGCCCGTCGTCGGCCTTGCTAGCGACGGGCCGCACCCGTTTCGTGCCGTGCCCACAGGAGCTTCTGGACGGTCAGGGTCAGTGAGCCGGCGACGATGATGCCCGCCAGGTTCAGCAGCAGCTGTTCCATGGAGTGCCAGGCCTGGCCGTACTCCTGGTAGCCCAGGGCGACCGCGGCGTTGGCGGCGGCCGGGACGGTGGTCACGGAGATCGCCACGCCGACCAGGGCGCCTGATTTGGCGGACGTCAGCGAGAGCACTCCGGCGATGCCGGCCAGGACGGCGACGACGAAGGAGAACCAGTCGGGCCGGTAGATGAAGTTGGTGTTCGGCCGCTCGGCCTCCAGCGCCCCGACGTCGAAGAGTCCGACCGCGTCCATGAAGAGGCTGAAGCCGACGGTCACCACCATGGCCACGGCGAACCCGACGAGCAGCGCCTGCGCCGAGCGCCACGCCAGCCGTGGCGCCCGCTGGACGAGCGCGGTGCAGATGCCGGCCAGCGGACCGAACTCCGGGCCCACGGCCATCGCGCCGACGATCAGGATGGCGTTGTCGAGGACCACACCGCAGGCCGCGATCATCGTGGCGACCGTCAGGAACGCCAGGTAGGTGGCCGAGAGGGTGGACTCCTCGTGGGTGGCGTCGGTCAGCGACTCCCACAGCACCGCGTCGGCGCCCTCGCCGGGCGCCTCGTCCTCCGCCCGGTCCGCGCGCAGCGACAGCGAAAGGTCGATGTTCTCGATCGCGATCGAACCGGTCCTGTCCAGCTCCATCGCCCGCAGCTCGGCCAGCAGGCCGTCCCCGGCCTCCCGGGCGACGTCGCACAGCACCACATCGCCCTGCGGATCGCGGGCGGCCCCGCTCAGCACCACCAGATGGGTGGTGCCGACGGTCGTCTCCAGCAGGCGCAGCACCTCGTCCGTACGGTCGGCCGGGACGATCAGGCGCAGATGCAGCACGGTGTTCGCACTCCCTAGAGCTTGCGCAGCGACAGCCGCTGCACCTTGTGGTCGGGTCCCTTGCGCAGCACCAGGTTCGCCCGACCGCGCGTCGGGGCGACGTTCTGCAGCAGGTTGGGCTTGTTGATGGTGCGCCACATCATGCGGGCGTAGTCGAGGGCCTCCTCCTCGGAGACCTGGGTGTACTTGCGGAAGTACGAGAACGGGTTCTGGAAGGCGGTCGCGCGCAGCTTGCGGAAGCGGCCGAGGTACCACTGCTCGATGTCCTCGGTGCGGGCGTCGACGTAGACGGAGAAGTCGAAGAAGTCGGCGAGGCCGAGGCGGGTGCGGCCGTCCTTGCCGGGCAGCGCCGGCTGCAGGACGTTCAGGCCCTCGACGATGAGGATGTCGGGGCGGTGCACGGTCAGCCGCTCGCCGGGCACGATGTCGTAGATCAGGTGGGAGTAGACCGGGGCGCTGACCTCGGCCTTGCCGGACTTCACATCCGCCACGAAGCGGGTCAGGGCGCGGCGGTCGTAGGACTCGGGGAATCCCTTACGGGACATCAGACCGCGGCGGTGCAGCTCGGCGTTGGGGAAGAGGAACCCGTCGGTGGTCACCAGCTCGACGCGTGGATGCTCGGGCCAACGGGCCAGCAGCGCCTGCAGGAGCCGGGCGGTGGTGGACTTGCCGACGGCGACGCTGCCGGCCACTCCTATGACGAACGGGGTGCCGGGCTGTGCGCCCTGGCCGTCTCCCGCGTCGCCCAGGAAGGTGTTCAGCGCGCCGCGCAGATTGCTCGTCGCACCGACGTAGAGGTTGAGCAGGCGGGAGAGCGGAAGGTAGACGTCGCGCACCTCGTCGAGGTCGATGACGTCGCCCAGCCCGCGCAGCCGTTCGACCTCGTCGGCCGTCAGGGGCAGGGGGGTCTTCTCCCTCAGGGCGCTCCACTGCGCGCGCGTCAGATCGACGTACGGCGAGCGCTCGGCGCGGCGTCGTTGCTGCGGATCGGTCGTCAGGGGCACGCGCCCATTGTGCGCAGCCGACACACGCCGTTCATCTCGGGGTGGCCGCCCGGGGCGTCGGGACGGGCTTGTGGCAGTCGGGGCGGGCTTGGGTGCTTCGCTACCTGCGTGTCTGTACCCGAGGGATTTTGCCCGGTACGGTCGGCACCGGGGCGCGGCCCGGCTCGCGGGCCGCGGACGAGACAGGGGGTGCAGGTGCGAGCGCGTAAGGCCGGTCTGCTGGGACAGCGGACCTGGGGGAGGAACACGCAGACGGCCGTCGACGCGGGGGCGGACACCGCCTCGGACGGCTTCGCCGCGCGGGTGTTCGCCGAGTTGGCCGAGGATCTCCCGGACGAGGACCTGGGCGAGGACCTCTGCGACTTCCTGGAGCGCTACGAGCCGCCCAGCGGCCCGGGTGCGGACGCGGAGGCCGACGAGGAGTTCCTGGAGACGGTGCGCGAGGCGCAGCACCGGATAGAGCGCGGCTATTGATCGGTGGGCGTCGTAGGCTGCCTCCATGTGCGGAATCGTGGGATATGTGGGCGGGCAGAGCGCCCTTGACGTCGTACTGGCCGGGTTGAAGCGGCTGGAGTACCGCGGTTATGACTCGGCCGGGGTCGCCGTGCTGGCCGATGGCGGGCTGGCCGCGGCGAAGAAGGCGGGCAAACTCGCCAACCTGGAGAAGGAGCTGGCGGACCGTCCGCTGCCGACCGGGTCGACCGGGATCGGGCACACCCGGTGGGCGACCCACGGCGGGCCCACCGATGCGAACGCGCATCCGCATCTGGACAACGCGGGGCGGGTCTCGGTCGTGCACAACGGCATCATCGAGAACTTCGCCGGGCTGCGCGCCGAACTGACCGACCGCGGGCACGAGTTGGCGTCCGAGACGGACACCGAGGTCGTCGCCCATCTGCTGGCCGAGGCCTACTCGTCGTGCGGTGAGCTGGCGGAGGCGATGCGGCAGGTGTGCCGGCTGCTGGAGGGCGCGTTCACGCTGGTCGCGGTGCACGCGGACGAGCCCGACGTGGTGGTCGGGGCGCGGCGGAACTCGCCGCTGGTGGTGGGCGTCGGGGACGGCGAGGCGTTCCTGGCCTCGGACGTCGCGGCGTTCATCGCGCACACCCGCGAGGCGGTCGAGCTGGGGCAGGACCAGGTCGTGGAGCTGCGGCGGGACGCGGTGACGGTCACCGACTTCGACGGCGCGCCCGCGGAGGTCCGCGAGTACCACGTCGACTGGGACGCGTCGGCCGCCGAGAAGGGCGGCTACGACTACTTCATGCTCAAGGAGATCGCCGAGCAGCCGAAGGCCGTCGCGGACACCCTGCTGGGGCGGATCGACGCCTCGGGCGTGCTGTCGCTGGACGAGGTGCGGATCCCGCCGGCGGTGCTGCGCGAGGTCGACAAGGTCGTCATCGTGGCGTGCGGGACGGCGTACCACGCGGGGATGATCGCCAAGTACGCGATCGAGCACTGGACGCGGATCCCGTGCGAGACGGAGCTGGCCAGTGAGTTCCGCTATCGCGACCCGATCCTGGACCGGCACACGCTGGTGATCGCGATCAGCCAGTCCGGCGAGACGATGGACACCCTGATGGCGCTGCGGCACGCCCGCGAGCAGGGCGCGAAGGTGCTGGCCATCTGCAACACCAACGGGTCGACCATTCCGCGGGAGTCGGACGCGGTGCTCTACACGCACGCCGGGCCCGAGGTCGCGGTGGCGTCGACGAAGGCGTTCCTGACGCAGCTGGTGGCCTGCTATCTGGTGGCGCTGTTCGTGGCGCAGGTGCGGGGCACGAAGTGGGGCGACGAGATCCGCGACGTGGTGCGCGAACTGGCCGCCATCGGCACCCAGGTCGAGCAGGTGCTCGCCACGATGGAGCCGGTGCGGGAGCTGGCGCGCGGGCTCGCCGACAAGAACACGGTGCTCTTCCTGGGCCGGCACGTGGGCTATCCGGTGGCGCTGGAGGGCGCGCTGAAGCTCAAGGAGCTGGCGTACATGCACGCGGAGGGCTTCGCGGCCGGGGAGCTCAAGCACGGGCCGATCGCGCTGATCGAGGACGATCTGCCGGTCGTCGTCGTGGTGCCGTCGCCGCGCGGGCGGTCGGTGCTGCACGACAAGATCGTGTCGAACATCCAGGAGATCCGGGCCCGGGGGGCGCGCACGATCGTGATCGCGGAGGAGGGCGACGAGGCGGTCGTGCCGTACGCGGACCACCTCGTGCGGATCCCGCGTACGCCGGTGCTGCTGCAGCCGCTGGTGTCCACGATCCCGCTGCAGGTCTTCGCCTGCGAGCTGGCCACCGCCCGCGGCAACGAGGTCGACCAGCCGCGCAACCTCGCCAAGTCGGTGACGGTGGAGTGATCATCGGGGTGGGCATCGACGTCGCCGAGATCGACCGCTTCGGGGCGGCGCTGGACCGTACGCCGGAGCTGGCGCACCGGCTGTTCATCGACGCGGAGCTGATGCTGCCGAGCGGTGAGCGGCGCGGGATCGCCTCCTTGGCGGCGCGGTTCGCCGCCAAGGAGGCGGTCGCCAAGGCCCTCGGCGCGCCGGCCGGGCTGCACTGGACCGACGCCGAGGTGTACGTCGAGGACAGCGGACGGCCCCGGCTGCGGGTGCGGGGCACGGTCGAGGCGCGCGCGCAGGCGCTGGGGGTGCGCTCGTGGCATGTCTCTCTCAGCCATGACGCGGGGGTTGCTTCCGCCGTGGTGATCGCCGAGGGGTGACACTGACGCCATGAGGACTGCCTACAGCGTTCAGACCGTGCGGGCCGCCGAGCAGGAGCTGATGGCCCGATTGCCCGAAGGCGCCCTGATGCAGCGGGCGGCGGCCGGACTGGCCGTCGCCTGCGGGGACTTGCTGGGGCGGGTGTACGGCAGCCGGGTGGTGCTGCTGGTGGGCAGCGGCGACAACGGCGGGGACGCGCTGTACGCCGGTGCCCGGCTGGCGCGGCGCGGGGCCGGGGTGGTCGCGGTGCTGCTGACGCCCGAACGGGCGCACCGGGGCGGGCTCGCCGCGCTGTGCCGGGCCGGGGGACGGGTCTCGGACGACGCGCTGCGGGACATCGCCTGGGCGGATCTGGTCGTCGACGGGATCGTGGGGATCGGCGGCCGCGGGGGACTGCGCCCCGAGGCTGCGCAACTCGCCCGGGCGGCACGGGAGTCGGCCCTGGTCCTGGCGGTCGATCTGCCCAGCGGGGTGGACGCGGACAGCGGTGAGGTGAGCGGCGAGGCCGTACGGGCCGATGCGACGGTGACGTTCGGCGCGTACAAGCCGGGGCTGCTGATCGATCCGGCGCGGGAGCGGGCGGGGGCGCTGCGGCTGGTCGACATCGGGCTCACGCTGCCCGAGGACGCCGAGGCCGAGGCGTTGCAGCACGCGGACGTGGCGGAGCTGCTGCCGCGCCCGGTGGCGGAGAGCGACAAGTACCGGCGGGGCGTGGTGGGGGTGGTCGCCGGGTCGGCGCGCTATCCGGGCGCGGCGGTGCTGGCGGTGGCCGGTGCGCTGCGCGGTGGCGCCGGGGCGGTGCGGTACGTCGGGCCGGCCAGGGACGCGGTGCTGGCGCGGTTCCCGGAGACGCTGGTGCACGCCGGGCCGCCGGACAAGGCCGGCCGGGTGCAGTCATGGGTGATCGGGCCGGGCATCGGGGACGAGTCGCAGGCGCTGGAGGACGTGCTGGCGTCGGACGTGCCGGTGCTGGTGGACGCCGACGGGCTGCGGCTGCTGACGCCGCAGCGGATCCGGCGGCGCACGGCCGAGACGCTGCTGACGCCGCACGCCGGGGAGGCGGCGGCGCTGCTCGGCCGCGGCCGCGAGGAGATCGAGGCGGCGCGGCTGGCCTCGGTGCGCGAGCTGGCGGAGCGCTATGCCGCCACGGTGCTGCTCAAGGGCTCCACGACGCTGGTCGCGGCGGCCGGCGGGCCGGTACGGGTCAACCCCACGGGTACCAGCTGGCTGGCCACGGCCGGGAGCGGGGACGTGCTGTCGGGGCTGACCGGGTCGCTGCTGGCCGCGGGGCTCACGGCACATGACGCGGGGTCGGTCGGTGCGTATCTGCACGGCCTCGCGGCGCGCCGGGCCGCCGGACCGGACGGCGCGCCGATCTCGTCCTCGGAGGTCGCGGACCATCTGGGCGCGGCCTGGCGGGATGTGACGGACTGACAGCCGCCCGGCGGCGGCGTTAGGCCCTGTGGGGGGAATGGCGCGGGCACCAGGGCGAACCTCGCGCCACGCGGGCTGTCCGGCGGCCCGGGCGCGGCATCGTGAAGACATGAAACGCACCTTGGTGGCGCTGCTGGCCTGCGCCTCGCTGCCCGCTCTGGCCGGATCGCCCGCGGTGGCCGTGGCGCCGTCGCCCGCCGCGCACGCGGCGTCCGGCCTGCTTCCCGGTGCCGCGCACACCCCGCGGCACCACACGCCCGACCCGGTGCGGGCGGCACAGGCGCCCGACGCGCCGGTCGAGGAGCCGCTGCACCTGGAGGACGTACCGCGGTCCGAGACGGAGCGGGGTGCCAGGGCGGCGAGCTGCAGCGGCTCCACCGGGCCCTTCCAGCGGCAGGCCGAACGCTATCTGCGGCGGGCGGTGGACGGGCTGCAGAGCGACGCGGACTGCCGGGCGATCAAGCGCTTCCAGCGGGCGCACCGCATCACCCCGGCGAGCGGCTTCGCGGGGCCGGTGACCGGTGCCATGCTGCGGCTGATGCGGGCCAAGAAGGACCCCAACCGGGACGGGCACTGCCCCGAGCGCCGCGAGCGGACCGTGTGCGTCGACCTGGACCGGCAGCTGCTGTGGGTCCAGCAGGGCCGGCGGGTGGTCTTCGAGCCGGTGGCGATCCGATCCGGCCAGCCGACGAACGAGACCCGTACCGGTACGTACCGCATCTATCTACGGAAAAGGGCCCACACCTCGAACCTGTACCACACGCCGATGCCGTTCGCGCAGTTCTTCGACCGCGGGGAGGCGCTGCACGGTGTCTACGACGACATCTACCAGGGGCTCGGCTCCCACGGCTGCATCAACCTCGGCTGGCGCGACGCCAGCCGGCTGTGGGGAGTCCTCCGGCACGGCGACGTGGTGCACGTCTGGGGGCGCAAGCCCAGCGGATGAGAGCGGTTTCGCGCCGGTCCCCCCGGGTGCCGCGGCGTCGCCTGCGACACTGAGGGGGATGAACGAGACAGCGAAGCGCGCCCGTGCCGTCGTCGACCTCGCCGCCGTGCGGTCGAACGTCCAGGCACTGCGGGCATGCGCACCCCGGGCAGAGCTGATGGCCGTGGTCAAGTCCGACGGCTACGGACACGGAGCGGTGCCCTGTGGGCGCGCCGCCCGTGAGGCCGGTGCGGGCTGGCTGGGCACGGCGCTGCCCGAGGAGGCGTTCGCGCTGCGCGCGGCCGGCGACACCGGGCGGCTGATGTGCTGGCTGTGGACGCCGGGCGGCCCCTGGCGACAGGCCGTGGAGCAGGACATCGACGTCTCGGTCAGCGGGCTGTGGGCACTGCGCGAGGCGACCGCCGCGGCCCGCGACTGCGGCCGCACCGCCCGGGTCCAGCTCAAGGTCGACACGGGCCTGGGCCGCAACGGCTGCCAGCCCGCCGACTGGCCGGAGCTGACCGCCGCGGCCCGCGCCGCCGAGGCCGAGGGCGCCGTGTCCGTCACCGGCGTCTGGTCGCACTTCGCGTGCGCCGACGAGCCCGGCCACCCCTCGATCGCCGTCCAGCTCGCCGCCTTCCACGACGCGCTCAGGACCGCCGAGGCGGCCGGGCTGCGCCCCGAGGTGCGGCATCTCGCCAACACCCCGGCGACGCTGACGCTGCCGGAGGCGCACTTCGACCTGGTCCGCGCCGGCATCGGTGTCTACGGCATCTCGCCCAGCCCGGAACTGGGTACTTCCGGGGACTTCGGGCTGCGGCCCGCGATGACCCTGGAGGCCGCGCTGGCGTCGGTCAAGCGGGTCCCGGGCGGCCACGGCGTGTCGTACGGGTACGCGTACACCACGCCCGGGGAGACCACCCTCGCGCTGGTCCCGCTCGGCTATGCCGACGGCGTCCCGCGGCACGCCTCCGGCACCGGCCCGGTGCTGGTCGCGGGCAAGTGGCGGACGGTCGCCGGGCGGATCGCGATGGACCAGTTCGTGGTCGACCTGGGCGGCGACAGCGCCGCGGCGGGCGATCGGGCCGTGCTCTTCGGCCCCGGCGACCGCGGGGAGCCGACCGCCGAGGACTGGGCCCGCGCGGCCGGAACCATCGGCTACGAAATCGTCACACGGATCGGAACCCGGGTGCCGCGCGTCTATGTGGACAGCGGCATAGGGAACGGAGCAGCAGAAGCCGAAGAAGCCGAGGGAGATACCGCGCTCACGGGGGGTACCGCATGACCGAGGGCAAGGAGGCCGCCGCACAGGCGGTCGAGACGGCCGCCGAAGTGGCGGTCGAGGCAGCCAACAACTGGGCCAGGGCGGGCCGGCACGCGGGCGTCGCCGGCGCCGCGATCGGCGTGGTCGCGGCGGGTGCCGCGGCCGGTGTGGCGATAGAGCGGATGACGGTCGGCCGCGGCATGCGCCGCCGTGCCCGGCTCGCGCTGGACGCCGCCGGCCCGTACGGCACGCTGCGCGGCACACCGGGCGCGGCGATCGCCGAGGACGGCACCGAGCTGTACTACGAGGTCGACGAGCCGGGTGCGGAGACCGGCCGGCCGGACAAGGACGAGCGGCCCGGCAGGGGCGCCGCCCGGAACGGCAGGGGCGCCCCGCACGAGCGGTCCGCCAAGCCCGCCCGCGGCAAGGAGGCCCGCGCCGCGCAGGAGGCCCAGAGCGGTCTGCGCAAGCGGCTGACGGCGGCGCTGGGGCGGCGCTCGGCGGCGGCCCCCACGGTCGTCTTCAGCCATGGCTACTGCCTCAGCCAGGACTCCTGGCACTTCCAGCGCGCCGCGCTGCGCGGCACGGTGCGCACGGTGCACTGGGACCAGCGCAGCCACGGCCGCTCGGCGCGCGGGCACGGCCAGATCGACGGCACGGAAGAGGTCACCATCGACCTGCTGGGCCGGGATCTGAAGGCGGTGCTGGACGCCGCGGTGCCCGAGGGGCCGATCGTGCTGGTCGGGCACTCCATGGGCGGGATGACGGTGATGGCGCTGGCCGACCAGTTCCCCGAGTTCGTCGCGGAGCGGGTGGTCGGGGTGGCCCTGATCGGCACGTCCGCGGGGCGGCTCAGCGAGGTCAGCTACGGTCTGCCGTCGATGGGCATGAAGGCCTTCCACTGGCTCGCGCCGGGCGTGCTCAGGGCGCTGGGCTGGCAGCACGAGATCGTCGAGCGCGGGCGGCGGGCCACCGCCGATCTGTTCGCCGGGCTCATCAAGCGGTACTCGTTCGGGTCGCCCGAGCAGGTGGATCCGGGCATCGCGCGGTTCGGCGAGCGGCTGATCGAGGCGACCCCGATCGATGTGGTCGCCGAGTTCTTCCCGGCATTCGCGGTGCATGACAAGACCGAGGCGCTGGTGGCGTACGACGCGGTGCCCGCGCTGGTGCTCGCCGGGGAGAACGACCTGATCACCCCCGCCGACCACAGCCGGACGATCGCCGAGATGCTGCCCGACGCGGAGCTGGTGTGCGTCCCGGGCGCCGGGCATCTGGTGATGCTGGAGCGGCCCGAGCTGGTCAACGAGCACCTGGTGTCGCTGGTGGAGCGGGCGAGCGCGGCGGCCCGCAGCTCACGGCACGCGCGGGCCTGAGGACGAGGGCGCGGGGCGCCACCGCATGGCGGCGCCCGTGCGGGGTGGTGGCCGGGTGAGGAACCGGCAGGGCCGCCGCGCGCGGCGCCGTTGAGGGGTGGTGGCCGGGTGGCGGGCGGGACGTACCATTTGCGGCATGAGCTCCACCGGCGCGATCGCCCATGTAACCGTCAAGTCCCCCGACCAGATGCAGGAGTTGGGCCGCAGACTGGCCCCGCTGCTGCGCCCCGGCGACCTGGTGCTGCTCACCGGTGAGCTGGGTGCCGGCAAGACCACGCTGACCCGCGGCCTGGGTGAGGGCCTGGGCGTGCGCGGCGCGGTGACCTCGCCCACCTTCGTCATCGCCCGGGTGCACCCCTCGCTGACCGGCGGCCCCGCGCTGGTGCACGTCGACGCCTACCGCCTCGGCGGCGGCCTGGACGAGATGGAGGACCTGGACCTCGACGTCTCGCTGCCGGAGTCCGTGGTGGTCGTGGAGTGGGGCGAGGGCAAGGTCGAGGAGCTGTCCGACGACCGGCTGCACGTCGTCATCGGCCGCGCGGTGGGCGCGGACGCGCCCCACCCGGAGGACGAGGTGGACGACGTGCGCGAGGTCACGGTCACCGGACTCGGCTCCAGGTGGTCGGGCACGGAGCTGGACGGCCTGCTCGTCCCGTAGTTTCCGACAAGCCGTCGGTAAGATGTTGCGCAGCCGGTGGCGCGCGTGGTGACATGGGTGGAGACCCCAGTTAGGTCAGCCTAAGTAGCGAGCCTAGCTTCTGTCGCTTGTCCCAGGAGCCCCGGGAGGCGTCCATGTCCGCCCACCAGCACGATGCGCGCGAGACGCCGACGATGAATGAGCTGCTGGCGGCGTGTGCCGCGGCCAGCGCCGTCTCCACGCCCCCTGATGCCCCCGAGGAGGCCCGCGCACCCCGCAAGGGCAAGCCCGCGGGGCCCGCGGACGCCGGGCCGGCGGAGGGCGAGGAGAAGCCCGCGTCCACCCGGCGGCGCGACGCGGCGTAGCCCGTTAGGGCCAAGAAGGAGCCGGGACCGAGCGCGCGCGGTCAGGCGACCACGACGACCTTGGTGCCCTGCAGCGCGAAGTCCCACATCGCCTTGCCGTCCTCCCGTGACTCACGGATGCCACCGGTCCGCTTCGCCGAGCCCGGGTCGGGCCGGGAGCCGTCGACGGCCGCGCTGAAACCGACGGTGACGGCGTCGACGGTGGTGAACCGCACGACGTGCTCGATCGCGATCCCGTCCGAGCCCGTGACGCTCACCGACCGCGAGCCGACCGTGTACGTCCCCAGCGGCGGGTGCACCGTGCTCGGCGCGACCGTGAACGTCCGCACCGCCCGGTCCTTGGCGTCGACCAGCCAGACCCGCTTGCCGCCCAGCGAGTAGACGACCCGCTGGCCCTTGCCGGAGGCGGCGGGGACCGCGACCGGGGCCGGCGTCCGGTCCTTCTTGCCGGGCCGGTCGGAGTGCCCCTTGGACGCGCTGTGACCGTCCTTGCGGGCCGGGGTGAGGGTGTCCGGAGCGGACGCCGCGGCCTGGTAGCCGAGGAAACCGACCACGACAACGGCAGCCGCGGTCAGCGCGGTGACGATCGTGCTGCTCTTAGCGGGCACCGCTGTGCCACCTTTCCGTACGTTCCCCTGCTTCGGGGGCGACGGTAGCAGGGGACGGGGCACCGCCGGCCGAGCCGTAGGCTTGAGGGCGTGCTGCTGCTAGCTCTAGACACCGCCACCCCCGCCGTCACCGTCGCGCTCCATGACGGGACGGACGTCCTCGCCGAGTCCCGCGATGTGGACGCGCGCCGGCACGGCGAGCTGCTGCTGCCCGCCGTCGACCGGGTGCTGGGCGCGGCCGGCCGCAAACTCGACGAGGTCAGCGACATCGTGGTCGGCGTGGGACCCGGGCCCTACACCGGTCTGCGGGTCGGCCTGGTGACCGCCACCACGTTCGGGGCGGTGCTCGGCGTGCCCGTCCACGGCCTGTGCACGCTGGACGGCCTGGCCTACGCCGCCGGACTCACCGAACCCTTCGTCGTGGCCACCGACGCCCGCCGCAAGGAGGTCTACTGGGCGCGCTACGCCGATGCCCGCACCCGGCTGACCGAACCGGCCGTCGACCGCCCCGCCGACATCGCCCACCAGGTGGCCGGCGTCCCGGCCGTGGGCGCGGGCGCGGTGCTCTACGACGGCGTCTTCACCGGACTGCGGCGCGAGGCGCCCGAGCACCAGTCCGCCGCGGCGCTGGCCGCGCTGGCCGTGGAGAGGCTGGCCGCGGGCCAGGAGCTGCTGGAGCCGCGGCCGCTGTACCTGCGCCGCCCGGACGCCCAGGTGCCCGCCAACTACAAGGTGGTCACCCCGAAGTGACGGCCGGCCCCTCGCCCGACCACCGCCCCTCGGCGGCGCCACTGCGCGACGGCACCCCTCAACCTGCTGCGCTGCGCGAGATGCGCTGGTGGGACATAGCGCCGGTGCTGGAGCTGGAGCGCGAGCTCTTCCCCGAGGACGCCTGGTCGGCCGGCATGTTCTGGTCGGAGCTGGCCCACGCCCGCGGGGATTTCGCCACCCGCCGCTACCTCGTCGCCGAACTGGAGGTGCCGCCGCGCAGCGGTGCCGATGAGGGGCGGCGGTCGGGCGAGGGGCAGGCCCGGATCGTGGGCTACGCCGGGCTGGCCGCCATCGACGGCACCGGTGACGTCCAGACCATCGCCACCGCCCGCGACCAGTGGGGCAGCGGCCTCGGCGCCCGGCTGCTGACCGAACTCCTCGGCGCCGCGACCGACTTCGAGTGCCATGAGGTGCTGCTGGAGGTACGGGTCGACAACCTCCGCGCCCAGCGCCTCTACGAGCGCTTCGGCTTCGAGCCGATCGGCTTCCGCCGCGGCTACTACCAGCCCGGCAACGTCGACGCCCTCGTGATGCGCCGTACCACCCAGACCTCCTCCGAAGCACCCTCCGTACAAGGAACTTGAGAATCATGGCTGACTCACGCGGCGGACCGCTCGTCCTTGGCATCGAGACCTCCTGCGACGAGACCGGTGTCGGCATCGTCCGCGGCCACACCCTGCTGGCCGACGCGGTCGCCTCCAGCGTCGACGAGCACGCGCGCTTCGGCGGAGTGGTGCCCGAGGTGGCCTCCCGGGCCCACCTGGAGGCGATGGTGCCCACCATCCAGCGGGCGCTGAAGGAGGCCGGGGTCGCGGCGAGCGACCTGGACGGCATCGCGGTCACCGCCGGACCGGGCCTGGCCGGTGCGCTGCTGGTCGGCGTCTCGGCCGCCAAGGCGTACGCCTACGCGCTCGGCAAGCCGCTCTACGGCGTCAACCACCTCGCCTCGCACATCTGCGTCGACCAGCTCGAACACGGTCCGCTGCCGGAGCCGACGATGGCCCTGCTGGTCTCCGGCGGCCACTCCTCCCTCCTGCTGGCCCCCGACATCACCTCCGACGTCCGGCCGCTGGGCTCGACGATCGACGACGCGGCGGGCGAGGCCTTCGACAAGGTCGCGCGGGTGCTGAACCTCGGCTTCCCGGGCGGCCCGGTCATCGACCGCTACGCCCGCGAGGGCGACCCCGAGGCGATCCGCTTCCCGCGCGGTCTGACCGGCCCCCGCGACCCGCTCTACGACTTCTCCTTCTCCGGCCTGAAGACGGCCGTGGCCCGCTGGATCGAGGCCAAGCGGGCGGCCGGCGAGGAGGTGCCGGTGGCGGACGTCTCGGCGTCCTTCCAGGAGGCGGTGGTCGACGTCCTGACCCGCAAGGCCGTACGGGCCTGCAAGGACAACGGCGTGGACCACCTGATGATCGGCGGCGGGGTCGCGGCCAACTCCCGGCTGCGGGCGATGGCCCAGCGCCGCTGCGAGGACGCCGGCATCACCCTGCGGGTGCCGCGGCCCAAGCTGTGCACCGACAACGGCGCGATGGTCGCCGCCCTGGGCGCGGAGATGGTGGCGCGCGGGCGCGCGGCCTCGCACTGGGACCTGTCCGCGGACTCCTCGCTCCCGGTCACCGAACCGCATGTGCCGGGACAGCCGGCCGAGGACGCGCACGGCCACGGTCACAGCCACAGCCATGATCACGTCCACGAGACGAGCAAGCAGAACCTCTACCCGTGAGCAACTTCTGAGGATCGGTGACAACCGCGGCCTCCCCCGGTCCCGCGTCCGCTCCGAGGTCTTACCCTGGAGCGGCACCGGGCGCGCGCGTGGGGAGGCGGCAGGCTGTGGACTGGTTCTGGTGGGTCTTCATCTTCTTCATGGCGGGCGGCTTCGCGAAGGTCGCCGACACCGCCCGTACGGCCATGCGCACCCGCCACGAGCGCAAGATGGAGCGCCTGGAGACCGCGCGTGCGGAACGTCAGGAACTGGCGGCCGCCCAGAAGCCGCCGGAGCCGGTGTGCGGCTGCACCCACCACCTCGCCAAGCACGACAAGAAGGGCAAGTGCCATGAGCGGGTGGAGGTCGCGGTGGCCTGGGACGCCGACCACAAGCCGGTCCAGTACGAAGCCGGCCAGTGCACCTGCCAGCAGTACGTCGGCCCGCAGCCGCTCTCCCAGATCTACGCCGAGGACCTCACCGACCTGGCGTGAGTGACCGCCCGGGCGCGTCCGCGGGGTGCCCCAGCAGCATGGTGGGGGCGCCGGCGACCCGGGTGAGGAAGATCGTGCAGGAGTTGCCGCCGCCGCCCAGCTTCAGCTTCCGGCGCAGCTCCTCGGGCTCGACCGCCGAGCCGCGCTTCTTGATCACCGCGGTGCCGACCCCCCGCTCGCGCAGCAGCGCCCTGAGCTTCTTGACGTTGAACGGGAGTACGTCGGTGAGCGCGTAGGCGGTCGCGTACGGGGTGGCCGTCAGCCGGTCCGCGGTGATGTACGCGATCGTCGGGTCGATCAGCCGCCCGCCGACCTGTTCGGCGACATCGGCCACGAGGTGGGCGCGGATGACCGCGCCGTCCGGCTCGTAGAGCCAGTCCCCGACCGGCCCCGGCTCGGGGTCCGGCAGGCCGGCGCCCAGCAGCGAGTCGCCGGCCGGCAGCAGGGTGGCGCGGCGGCCGCCGGGTGTCGGAGCGGGGGCGCCGCCGTGGGACCGGGCGAACCACAGCACCGCCTCCTTCACCTCGCCCCCGTCGGAGATCCACTCCGTCTCGGCGTCCTCGGGAAGCGCGTCGTGCGGCACCCCCGGCGCGATCTTCAGCGCCGCGAACGGGGCCGTACGGGCCGCCTCGACGGCCCAGGACAGCGGCGGCGAGTACGCCTCCGGATCGAAGATCCTGGCGCCGCGCACCTTGCTGCGCCGCGCCGGATCCACGAACACCGCGTCGTATCCGGCGGTGTCCACCTCCGCCACCTCCGCGCAGCGCACCTCGATCAGCTCCGCGAGCCCCAGCGCCTCGGCGTTCGCCTCCGCCGCCGCACAGGCCAGCGGGTCGCGGTCGACGGCCAGTACGCGGATCCCGGCGCGCGCCAGCGCGATCGCGTCGCCGCCGATGCCGCAGCACAGGTCGGCCAGTGAACGCACGCCCAGCGCGGCGAGCCGGGCGGCGCGGTGGGCGGCGACCGCGGTACGGGTGGACTGCTCGACGCCGTTGGGCGTGAAGTACATCAGCCACGCGTCCGCCCCGAACTTGGCCGCCGCGCGCTGCCGCAGCCGGGCCTGGCCGAGCGCGGCGGAGACCAGGGGCGCGGGGTGGTCGCGGCGCAGCCGGGTGGCGGCCGCCAGTTCGTTCGCCGGGTCGAAGTCGCGCAGTTCGGCCAGCAGTGCCTGCCCCTCGGGGGCCAGCAGCGCGGAGAAGGTGTCGAGGTCGCTCACCCGCACCATTGTGGTCCAGGCGGGGCGCGGTCCCTTACGTCGCCCGGCGGCCGCGGCCGCGCCGGCGCGGCCGGTCGCGGCCGGCGCCCTCCGGCTCGCGGCGGCGCTGCGCATGGTCGCTGATCCGCAGCAGCAGCGCCACCATCACCCAGTTCGCGACCAGTGACGAGCCGCCCTTGGCCAGGAACGGCAGGGCCTTGCCGGTCAGCGGGATCAGGCCGGTGACGCCGCCGGAGACGACGAAGACCTGGAGCAGCAGCGCCCCGGCGAGCCCGACCGCGAGCAGCTTGCCGAACGGGTCGCGGGCGGTCAGCGCCACCCGCAGCCCGCGCTGTGCGAGCAGCACGTACAGCATCAGCACCGCCATCACCCCGGCCAGGCCCAGCTCCTCGCCGACGGTGGTGAGGATGAAGTCGCTGTTGCCCGCGAAGCCGACCAGCTCGGGGTGGCCCTGGCCCAGGCCGGTGCCGCCGATGCCGCCGCTGCCGAAGCTGAACAGCGCCTGGCCGAGCTGGTCGGACATGTGCTCCGCACGGCCTTCCTTGGTGAAGGCCCGCATGGGGTCCAGCCAGGCCGTGACGCGGCCGTGGACGTGCGGCTCCAGGGAGCCGACGACGGCCGCGCCGACCGTGGCCATCAGCAGGCCGCACAGCACCCAGCCGGCGCGGCCGGTGGCCATGTAGAGCATGATCACGAAGACGCCGAAGAAGATCAGCGAGGTGCCCAGGTCCCGTTCGAAGACCAGCACCAGCAGGCTGATCACCCAGATCGTGAAGATCGGCCCGAGCTGCCTTCCCGGGGGCAGCTGGACGCCCATGACGCGGCGTCCGGTCAGCGCCAGCGCATCGCGGTTGACGGTGAGGTAGCCGGCGAAGAACACCGAGATCATGATCTTCACGAACTCGCCGGGCTGCAGCGACAGCGGCCCGAGCAGGATCCAGCGCTTGGCGCCGTACATGTCGGCGCCGAAGAAGGCCGGTGCCATCAGCAGCACCAGGGCGATGGCCATCGTCAGATAGATGTAGCGCTGCAGAATGCGGTGGTCGCGCAGCACCAGCAGGATGGCGATGCAGACCGCCACCCCGATCACCGTCCACACCAGCTGGCCGCTCGCCGCCTCGGCGATCTTCAGACGCGGGGTCTGCGCGTAGGTGACGTCCAGCCGGTGCAGCAGGACCAGGCCGATCCCGGTCAGCAGGGTCGCCAGCGGCAGGATCAGCGGATCGGCCCGCGGGGCGAAGCGGCGCAGGACCAGGTGCGGCACCAGCGCCACGAAGAGCATGCTGACGGCGAAGCCGGCCAGGCCGCCGGGCAGTCGGCCGGTCATCGACAGACCGGTGTAGGCGTAGCCGAAGACGGCGGTCAGGACGACGAGGGCGAGCAGCCAGGCCTCGGTCCTGCGGCGGTCCGGTGCCCGTTGAAGCGCGGCGAACGTCATGGTGCGCTCGGCGTCGCTCTCCGGCTCCCCGGCCGGCCGGGGAGCGCTGGTCAGTCCACGCACGGGTTCCTCCGCCTTCGGTGGTCAGGGCCTCGGGACCCGGTCCGGGCCGATCCACGCGGCACGCCCGGGCCCGGTTCGCAGGCCCGGCAGTCGGGGAAGTAGACGAGGTGGCCCGGGGGGTGGTTGCCGGAGAACGGGAAGGTGTGTCCGATTTGGCAGGGAACCCTCCCCGATGGCCGACCCGTTGGCCGCGGCGCGGTCAACCGGTGTCGTGGAACCCGCCCCCGGCGCGCTGGCACTCCGCTTGACCGAGTGCTAACCGCGTCATAGTCTCGGCGTTGGCACTCTCCAGTGGGGAGTGCCAAACACACAGCGACGGGCAGGTCCGGCACCCGCGACGACGGATCCACCTGGTCGCCACCTCAGACAGTTAACCCCGTGAGATCTCCGAAGGGGGAGGTCGGATCGTGACGACCGCCAGCTCCAAGGTTGCCATCAAGCCGCTTGAGGACCGCATCGTGGTCCAGCCGCTCGACGCCGAGCAGACCACGGCCTCGGGCCTGGTCATTCCGGACACCGCCAAGGAGAAGCCCCAGGAGGGCGTCGTCCTGGCCGTGGGCCCGGGCCGCATCGAGGACGGCAAGCGCGTCGAGCTCGACGTCACCGTTGGTGACGTCGTTCTCTACAGCAAGTACGGCGGCACCGAGGTGAAGTACAACAACGAGGAGTACCTCGTTCTCTCGGCCCGCGACGTGCTCGCGATCGTCGAGAAGTAAGTCACCAAGATTTGCCGTGATCTGCGCCCCTGGTTCCCGCGTCTAAACAACCCGGGGCAGGGGCGCAGTTCGTTTGACCCAGCGGTCCCCACTGCGTGCCGAGGATCGCAATGAGAGGACTTGAAGCACCCCATGGCGAAGATCCTGAAGTTCGACGAGGACGCCCGTCGCGCCCTTGAGCGCGGCGTGAACAAGCTTGCCGACACGGTGAAGGTGACGATCGGTCCGAAGGGCCGCAACGTCGTCATCGACAAGAAGTTCGGTGCCCCCACCATCACCAACGACGGTGTCACCATCGCCCGTGAGGTCGAGGTCGACGACCCGTACGAGAACCTGGGCGCCCAGCTCGTCAAGGAGGTGGCGACCAAGACCAACGACATCGCGGGTGACGGCACCACCACCGCCACCGTGCTGGCCCAGGCGCTGGTCCGCGAGGGCCTGCGCAACGTCGCCGCGGGCGCTTCCCCGGCCGCCCTGAAGAAGGGCATCGACGCCGCCGTGCAGGCCGTGTCCGAGGAGCTCCTCGCGACCGCCCGCCCGATCGACGACAAGGCCGACATCGCCGCCGTCGCCGGCCTGTCCGCGCAGGACAAGCAGGTCGGCGAGCTCATCGCCGAGGCGATGGACAAGGTCGGCAAGGACGGTGTGATCACCGTCGAGGAGTCCAACACCTTCGGTCTGGAGCTGGACTTCACCGAGGGCATGGCCTTCGACAAGGGCTACCTCTCGCCGTACATGGTCACCGACCAGGAGCGTATGGAGGCCGTCCTCGAGGACCCGTACATCCTGATCCACCAGGGCAAGATCGCCTCGATTCAGGACCTGCTGCCGCTGCTGGAGAAGGTCATCCAGGCGGGTGGCTCCAAGCCGCTGCTGATCATCGCCGAGGACGTCGAGGGCGAGGCCCTGTCGACCCTGGTCGTCAACAAGATCCGCGGCACCTTCAACGCGGTGGCCGTCAAGGCCCCCGGCTTCGGTGACCGCCGCAAGGCGATGCTCGGCGACATGGCCACCCTCACCGGTGCCACCGTCATCGCCGAGGAGGTCGGCCTCAAGCTCGACCAGGCCGGTCTGGACGTGCTGGGCTCCGCCCGCCGCGTGACCGTCACCAAGGACGACACCACCATCGTCGACGGCGGCGGCAACGCCGAGGACGTCGCCGGTCGCGTCGCCCAGATCAAGGGCGAGATCGAGACCACCGACTCCGACTGGGACCGCGAGAAGCTCCAGGAGCGCCTCGCCAAGCTCGCCGGTGGCGTCTGCGTCATCCGCGTGGGTGCGGCCACCGAGGTCGAGCTCAAGGAGAAGAAGCACCGTCTGGAGGACGCCATCTCCGCGACCCGCGCCGCGGTCGAGGAGGGCATCGTCTCCGGTGGTGGCTCCGCCCTGGTGCACGCCGCCAAGGTGCTGGAGGGCAACCTCGGCAAGGAGGGCGACGAGGCCACCGGTGTCGCCGTCGTCCGCCGCGCGGTCGTCGAGCCGCTGCGCTGGATCGCGGAGAACGCCGGCCTCGAGGGCTACGTCATCACCGCGAAGGTCGCCGAGCAGGACAAGGGCCAGGGCTTCAACGCCGCCACCGGCGAGTACGGCGACCTGGTCAAGGCCGGCGTCATCGACCCGGTCAAGGTCACCCGCTCCGCCCTGGAGAACGCCGCGTCGATCGCCTCCCTGCTGCTCACGACCGAGACCCTGGTCGTCGAGAAGCCGGCCGAGGAGGAGCCGGCCGAGGCCGGTCACGGTCACGGTCACGCGCACTGACGCATAGCCGCGCAGCCGGCTGATCGCCGGCGGTAGCCGGTGGAAGGCTCCTGTTCCCGCTCGTGAGCGGTGGGAACGGGAGCCTTCTCGCGTGCTGCCGGGAGCCGCGCGGCCGGCACGCTCGGGTCAGAGCGCGCCGAGTTGCCGCATCAGGCCCAGGACGTCGTAGTGCCACCAGCCTTCCTGGATCATTCCGTCGTGGAACCGGAAGGTCGTGGTGCCGGTCATGGTGCACTTCCGGCCGGTCGGCTGGACGTCCATGAACGTGCCCTTGTGGGTCCCGTACCAGGTCCACCGAGTCACGACGTCGTCGCCCTGGGCGATCTGGGATTCCAGGTTGAACGTGAAGTCGAAGGCGGCGCGCCATCCGCTGACGTCGCGCTGCAGCGCGTCGGACCCGATCAGGGTCTCGTCCTCCTTGAGGACGTCGTGCTCCCGGTAGTCGGACGCGAACACCTCGTCGATGGCGTCGAGGTTGCCCCCGGCGGCGATCTCGTGGAAGAACCGGCGGGCGGTTGCGGTGTTCAACTGCTCGTCCCGGACGACGTCGAGGTCGGTGAAGGACGGCATCCCGTCGCAGAGCGCCACCATCTCCTGGAAGATCCGGTCGGTCTCCGGGAGGTGGGAGTTCTTCACCGCCTCTTCGTGCGAGGGGAATTCGACGATCTCGACGTAGTGGGAGGCGTCGGACCGGTCCTTGCCGACGACGCTGTGGGTGGCGGTCCGCTTGCCCTTGGTCTGCTCGACCCACTTGTCCATGAGTTCGTTCATGCCGTCGGGCCGCTCGGTCCGGTAATCGATTATCTGTACGAATTTCATGGCGCCTCCCGGGGGTGGGTGGGACGCGTCCATTTTAGTGAGGAATGTCCCGTGTCGTGCGGTCAGGCCGAGCGGTCCCGGGCCTCCGGGTGCACCGGATCCGCGAACGGCCGGCCCGCCGCGAACCGTGCCACCTCGTCCAGCGCCCGGTCGGCCAGGCGGTGCAGTTCACCGCCGAGGGACCCCGCGATGTGCGGGGTGAGCAGGACGTTGGGGAGGTCGTACAACGGGGAGTCGGGGGGCGGGAGTTCGGGGTCGGTGACGTCCAGGACCGCGTGCAGCCGGCCGGTCGCCAGCTCGGTGAGCAGGGCCGCTTCGTCGACGAGCGAGCCGCGGGCGGTGTTGATCAGGGTGGCGCCGTCCGGCATCAGCGCCAGCTCGCGGGCGCCGAGCAGGTGGCGGGTGGCGGGCAGCTCCGGGGCGTGCACGGTGACGATGCCGCTGTCGGCGCAGAGCGTGTCGAGGGGGACCGGTGCCACGCCCAGCCGGGCGGCCTCGGCGGCGTCGACGTACGGGTCGTACAGCAGGACGCGCAGGTCGAAGGGGCGCAGCAGTTCGATGAGACGGCGGCCGATGCGGGAGGCGCCGACGACGCCGACGGTGCGGTGGTAGTTGCCGGCGCCGGACAGCTCGTGCTGCCAGTCGTGCGGGGCGCGCAGGGCGCGGTAGCGGTGGGCGGCGTGCAGCACCCGCTTGTTGGCGAAGAGGATCGCGGCGAGGGCGAACTCGGCGACCGGCAGCGCGTTGACGGCGGCCGCCGAGGCGACGGCGATGCCGCGCTGCCAGCAGGCTTCGGTGATGTGGTGCCTGACCGATCCGGCGGCGTGCACGACGGCCCGCAGCCGCGGTGCGGCGGCGAGCACGCGCTCGGTCAGCGGCGGCGCGCCCCAGCAGGTGAGCAGCAGCTCGGCGTCGGCGAGGGCGGCGGCGACGGCGGGCGAGGGGTCGGCCAACTCGTGGGCGACGAGACGGGAGTCGGTACGGGCGAGGGCCGCGAGGCGGGCGTGGTGGCGGGCGTCGAGGAGCCGCTCGGCGATGCCGGGGCCCATCGCCAGCAGCACGTTCGGGCGCCGCGCCGTGCGCTCGGCCGTCCCGACGGAGGGTGGCGTGGTCATGTGTTCTCCTTCGTGCTCCCTTGACGCGCGGTCGGCCGTACCCGAAGGATGCCCCGGCGGCCGGCCGTCATCCTCCGTCAGAGGGGAACCCATGTCTGCGCGTCACCCCCGCTCCCTCCCCTTCCCGCTCCCGCCCGAGGACCGCCGCCGCAGTCCGTACACCGGCTTCACCCGCGCCCACTGGGAGGCGGTGGCCGACGGCCTGCTGCGCGCCACCCGCCCCTACGCCTCCCCGGGCCTCGGCCTGATCGCCCTCCCCGGCGGCCGGCCCAGCTCCTCCGGCCCCCGCTCGGACGGCCTCGAAGGCTTCGCCCGTACCTTCCTGCTGGCCGCGTTCACCGTCGCCGGCCGCGGCGGCCGCGATCCGCACGGCCACCTCGCCCGCTACGCCGAAGGCCTGGCCGCCGGCACCCGGAACCCCACCGGCGACCGGGAGTCGACGTCCGCCGACCCCGACTCCTGGCCCCGGATCGACGCCGTCCGCCAGGCCCGGGTCGAGGCGGCCTCCCTCGCGCTCGGCCTGCGCGTGACCCGCCCCTGGCTGTGGGACACCCTCGACGACGCGGTCCGCGCCCGCGTCGTCGACTGGCTGCTGCCCGCCCTCGGCCCGTCCCCGGTCGACAACAACTGGTGGCTCTTCGGCCTCACCGTCGGCGGCTTCCTGTGCGACGCGGGCATCGAGACCGTACGCGCCCGGGCCGCCGTCGACCGCGCGCTGGCCCGCATCGAGGACTGGTACCGCGGCGACGGCTGGTACTCCGACGGCGACAACCGCGCCTTTGACCACTACAACGCCTGGGCGCTGCACTTCTACCCCGTCCTGCACGCCCACCTCGGCGCCGACCGCGCCCTCCTGGCCGCCTACGGCGACCGCCTGCGCGCCCAGCTGGACGACTACACCCGCCTCTTCGACGCCAACGGCGCACCGCTGCCCTTCGGCCGCTCGCTCACCTACCGCTTCGCCGCCACCGCCGCCCCCTGGCTGGGCGCCCTCACCGGCCACACCCCGCTCACCCCGGGCGCCGTCCGCCGCCTCGCCTCCGGGGCGCTGCGCCACTTCCTGGACCGCGGTGCCGTCGGTGCCGACGGCCTGCTGCCGCTCGGGTGGTACGGGCCCTACGCGCCGATGCTCCAGAGGTACTCGGGGCCGGGCTCGCCCTACTGGGCGGCCAAGGGCTTCCTCGGCCTGCTGCTCCCCCCGGACCACCCCGCCTGGACCGCTCGGGAGGCCCCGCTCCCCGCCGAAGCCGCGGACACCGTCAGGCAATTGGGCGGTACGGGCCTGCTGCTGCACTCGACCGCGTCCGACGGCCTGGTACGCGTCCACAACCACGGCAGCAACGCAACGCTCGGTGCCCCCGACCCGTACTACGCCCGCTTCGCCTACTCCACCCGCACCGGCCCCACCAGCGACGAAGCCGCCCTGCCGGACAATCACTTCGCCCTGCTCATCGACGGCCGCCCCACCACACGGGGCCCGGCCGCACCGTACGGCCACGGTCCCGACTGGACCGCGTCCACCCACACCCCGCGCCACGCCGACGGAACCGGGCCGACCGGCATCCGGGTGCTGTCCGCCACCGCCGTCCACGGCCGCGCCGAACTCCGCGCCCACCTGGTCACCGGCGCCGCCCCGGGCACCCCCGTACGCCAGACGGGCTGGGCCACCGTCCCCGGCGGCCCGACCGCCCAACTCCACCCCGTGCACGGCTACGACACCCCGCGCGCCCGCCCCGTCCCTACGGGCAGCACCCTCTTCGGCCCCCGTACCGAAACCGCCGTCCTGGAGGGCACCGTCGGCCCGGACGCCGAGGGGACGCTCTTCGTCGCCCTGGCCTCCCTCACCGGGGACCCGGCGCCCGCCCCCGTCCACACCCTGGCCACCACGCGCCTGACCCGCCACGGCGGCCGTCCCGCCCGCCACGTCCTCCACATCACGTGGCACGACGACGGCACCACCAGCCACCTGGTCCTGTCCCCGCCCGCCGAAGGGCGCGCACAGGACCGGGCGGCGCGGCGGCGTCCTGGCTAACGGGGCCCGTACTTGCGCCCGGTACGGGAGGCGACTCCGCCCAGCACCGCGCGGGGCACCAGCTTCAGCGCCCCGGTCAGCGCCTTGTACCGCGGGTCGGGGATGGACAGCGACTTGCCCCGCATCAGGTCCTTCATCGCCGCGTCCACCAGCTTGTCCGCGTCCAGCCACATCCACCCGGGGATGTTGTCCGTGCCCATCCCCGCCCGCTGGTGGAACTCGGTGCGCACGAAGCCCGGGCACAGCGCCATCAGCCGCACCCCGCTGCCCGACAGGTCCCGCGCCGCGCCCTGCGTGAACTGCACGACCCACGCCTTGCTCGCGCCGTAGGTGCCGCGCGGCACGAACGCCGCCACCGACGCCACATTGACCACCGCGCCACGGCGCCGCTCCCGCATGCCGCGCACCGCGGTCGTGGTCAGCCGCAGCACCGCCTCGCAGTGCACCTTCAGCATCGTCAGCTCGTCGGCCAGCGGCACTTCGAGGTACTCGCCCTTGTTGCCGAAGCCGGCGTTGTTCACCAGCAGATCGACCGGGTGCTTGGTGTCCGACAACCGCGCCTCGACCGCGGCGATGCCGTCCTCGGTGGACAGATCGGCGCTCAGCACCTCCGCCTCGATGCCGTGCCGGTCGTGCAACTCCGTGGCCTGCTCGCGCAGCCGCTTCTCGTCGCGCGCCACCAGCACCACGCTGTGGCCGTCGCCGGCGAGTCGCCGGGCGAACGCCGCCCCGATGCCCGCCGTCGCTCCCGTGATCAATGCAGTCGTCATCGGGTCTCCTTCGTGGATATCCCCGGCTTCAGCCGGGGGAGGGGGTACCTCCCGCTTGCGGGGGAGAAACGAAGCTCCCGCGTGAGCGGGGCAGGGAAAGCCGATTCGCCGTCAGGGCGGATCGGCGCCCACCCGGGGACGAGGTGAGGCAGCCCCCAAAGGTCGGCGGCTCTCAACTGTCAGTCCTCCCAGGTAGGTTCAGGGGTATGACGGCAGACGCGATCACGGAGGCGACCGGGCATGCCCGGTACACCTTCCGTGTGCGTCTGTCGATGTCGGCCCGGCGTCAGCTTGAGGCCGAGTGGGACCGCTTGCGCTGGGTCTGGAACGAGTGCGTCGCCAAGTCCAAGGCCGTACACGTGTACAACCGGGAGACCGGCGAGAAGGCGACGTGTGGTCCGGTGCAGCTTGCGGCGATGCTAACCGAGGCTCGCAAGCGGACGTCGTGGCTGGCTGCGGGCGCGTGCGTGCCGCGGCAGCAGTTGATACGCGACTTCGGCAAGTCCCGCGCCAAGGCACTCAAGGACATCGAGAACCGACTGCCGATGCGGCAGCGGGCCGGGATGCCGAAGTACAAGAAGATCGCGAACCAGCGGCAGGACACCGGCCGCAAGTGGGCCGAGCGCGTCGTGCGGGACCACGACGCCATCGCGGTCGAGGACTTCCGCCCGAAGCTCCCCGCCAGGACATCGATGGCTCGCAAGGCCGCGGACGCCGCCATCAGCGCCGCCAAGAAGGTCCTGGTCGAGATGGGCCGCAAGCACGGCCGGACCGTGCACCTGGTACACCCCGCGCACACCACCATGGACTGCGCACAGTGCGGAGCGAGAACCAAGCACGCACCACCTCTTTCCGAGAGAACGTATGCCTGCACCGCGTGCGGAGCCGTCTCCCCCAGAGACAAGAACCCCGCCCGCGTGATGCTCGTCCGGGCTGGTCTCGTACCCGGCTGGTGCTGATCGCGTAAGACCTGCTGGTCCGCCGGACCGCAGGCGACGTGAGCTGGGAATCCCCCTCGTTCACGAGGGGGAGGAGTCAAACCGGCACGCTGTCCGCCCGGACGGTGGCACCCGCCCCCCAGGGCGTGTCCGCGCCGGCCCCCGCCGACGCCCCGCCGGCCCGGCCGCACCGCGCTCGTCCGGTGCCGGGTAGCCGACGCCGCCGCCGGGCGGACCGGCCCCGCCGGTTCACCCGGTCAACCGCCCTGCCGCGCCAGATACTTCGCCACCACCTCCCGCGCCACCTCCGGAAGCGCCTCCCCGGCCTCCAGCAGCCGCGGCAGCAGCTCCCGCCGGGTCGTCAGCGCCCGGAACATCAGCTCGATCGTCACCTCGTGATCGGGGCGGTACACCCGCTCGACGCGGTCCCCGGCGCGGATCTCGCCCGGCTCGATCACCCGGAGGTAGGCACCGGGCACCGCGGCCTGGGTGAACCGCTTCATCCAGCCGCGCTCGCCGAGCCACCCCTGGAACATGCGGCAGGGGATCCGCGGGCAGCTCACCTCCAGCAGCACCCGCGGGCCGATGCGCCAGCGCTCGCCGATACGGGCGCCGGTGACATCGACGCCCGAGGTGGTGAGGTTCTCGCCGAAGGAGCCGTTGGCCAGCTCGCGGCCCAGCTCCCGCTGCCAGACGTCCAGGTCCTCGCGGGCATAGGCGTACACCGCCTGGTCGTCGCCGCCGTGATGGCGCAGGTTGACCACCGCGTCGCCGGCCAGCCCGCTGCCCCCGACGCCCGCGGGCCCGGGAGCGCGGACCGCCACCGGGCCCTCCGCGGGCCGCTTGTCGATGCCCGTGCCGCCCTCGGCGTCGGTGTACTCGGACGGCATGGGCCGCCCCACATTGACGGTCAGCAGCTTCATACGGTCCTCCGCCGTTGCCGTGCCACGGTCCGCGGAGCGCCCCTGCCGGCGCCTCCGCCCCTGATCGAAAACCGCCCCGGCCGGCCAGGGCGGACGCTACTCACCCTGCCCAAAAGCGGCATCCTGATTTTCCCCGATCCACCCAAGACTCGCTTATGCTCGAAGCGTGATCGAGGCCCGTCATCTCCGTGTGCTGCGCGCCGTCGCGCGGACCGGCTCGTTCTCCGCCGCCGCGCGCGAGCTGGGCTGCACCCAGCCGGCCGTCAGCCAGCAGATGAAGGCGCTGGAGCAGTCCGCCGGCACCCCGCTGCTGGTCCGCGCGGGCCGCGAGATGCGGCTGACGCAGGCGGGCGAGGCGCTCGTACGGCACGCCGTCGGCATCCTGGCCGGGCTCACCGCCGCCGAGGAGGAGGTCGCGGCCATCGCGGGCCTGCGGGCGGGGCGGGTGCGGCTGGTGTCGTTCCCGTCGGGCAGCTCGACGCTGGTGCCCACCGCCCTGGCGAAGATGCGCGCCGCCCACCCGGGCACCCGGGTCTCGCTGGACGAGGCCGAGCCGCCGCGCTCGATCGAGATGCTGCGCAACGGCGACTGCGAGATCGCGCTGGCCTTCCGCTACCCGGAAGTGCGCGGCGCGGACCCGGAGGCCGCGGCGGAGTGGGACGACCTGGTGGTCCGGCCGATCCTGGTGGACCGGCTGATCGGGCTGGTGCCGGACGGCCACCGGCTGGCGAAGGCCGGCACCGCCGGGTTCGCGGAGCTGGCGCAGGAGCCGTGGATCGCGGGCTGCCCGCGCTGCCGCAGGCACCTCGTCGAGGTCTGTGAGAGTGCGGGCTTCACCCCGCGTATCGACTTCGCCACGGATGACTATCCGGCCGTGATCGGCTTGGTGGGCGCGGGGCTGGGGGTGGCCGCGCTGCCGGAGCTCACGCTGGAGTCGGTGCGCCCCAAGGGGGCCACGGCGATACGGATGGAGCCGGCCGTGCACCGCGAGATCGTCGCGCTCACGCTGCCGGATCTGGCCCATGTCCCCGCCGTCGCGGCGACGCTCGATCAGCTGGCGGACGCGGCGGGCCGGAGCGGTCACGCGCGCTGAGGGCTCAGGGGGCGCGCCCAGTGGCGGCGAGAGCAGCCCGAACCTCTGCTCCCCGCAGTCGAAGCTGCGAAGGAACGATTCTTCAGGGAGTGGTCGCGCTCCCTGGGTCAGGCGCCTGAGGTGCCCGAGTTGCCGGTCATGGAGGTCGCGGGGATCAGCCGGTGGCGGGCCCGGCCCATGAGCTCCTCGCGTTCGTCCTCCGTCAGACCGCCCCAGACCCCGTAGGGCTCGCGGACGGCCAGTGCGTGCGCCGCGCACTCGGCTCGCACCGGGCAGCGCATGCAGACCTCCTTCGCCGATGTCTCACGCGCGCTACGGGCCGCTCCGCGCTCACCCTCGGGGTGGAAGAACAGGGAGCTGTCCACGCCACGGCAGGCGGCCAGCAGCTGCCAGTCCCAGAGGTCTGCGTTCGGGCCCGGGAGGCGGGAGAAATCTGCCATTGCTTGTCCCCTCGAAGCGATGCTGATTCGGGCTCGGTGCTCAAGACCGTACATCTACTATCGAAGTAGATGTAAATATGACTCATTGCGAATCTAGTCGCAGTCAACGCGAAAATGGAAGAAAGAGAGCCAAATAGGGCATAGGGTGCACGCGCGGATGCGGGCCGCCCGACGAGTCGTCTGCGTATCCGGCTCCTCACGGAGCGTGCTGAACTCGGTCACCGAAGCCGTAACTCTTTCGAGTGACCGTCGTTGAGTGTGCGGAGGCGATTGGCAGAGGTAGCCCTAGGGCACATGTCCGAGGCGGCCGTCAATCGCACAGGTGACGATATGTACCAGCCTGGAGGCTCAAGGTGACGCGCATCAGCTGCGGAGGGCGGTCATGACTTCCGTCCTCGTCTGCGACGACTCCCCGCTTGCCCGAGAGGCGCTCCGTCGGGCGGTTGCGACCGTGCCCGGCGTCGAGCGTGTGACGACCGCGGCCAACGGCGAGGAAGTCCTCCGCCGCTGGGGTGCCGATCGTTCGGACTTGATTCTGATGGACGTGCGGATGCCCGGTCTCGGCGGTGTCGAGACCGTGCGCCGGCTGCTGTCCGCCGACCCCGGCGCCCGGATCATCATGCTCACGGTGGCCGAGGACCTCGACGGTGTCGCGCTCGCGGTCGCCGCCGGTGCCCGCGGCTATCTGCACAAGGACGCCTCGCGCGCCGAGCTGCGGGCGACGGTGACCCAGGCGCTGGCCGACCCGACGTGGCGGCTCGCCCCGCGCCGGCTGCGGTCCGCCGAGATGGGCGCCGCCCCGACGCTCACCGCCCGCGAGATCCAGGTGCTGGAGGGCATGAGCCACGGCCGCTCGAACGCCGAGATCGGCCGGGAGCTGTTCCTGTCGGAGGACACGGTCAAGACCCACGCCCGGCGCCTGTTCAAGAAACTCGGCGCCTCCGACCGGGCGCACGCGGTCGCGCTCGGCTTCCGCTGGGGACTGGTCCGCTGACCTGCTGTGCAAACGGGGTTACGGCGCCCGCCCGCTGAAGCGGGTAGCGAACGTCGTAACCCCGCCGCGTCGACGCCCGGCGCCGAAACCTCACGGGATGCCGCATCCTTGGAGGTGTGACTCCTCCCCGGCGGAGGCCGGGGCTTCTCACTCGGCCAGAAGAGACCTCATGACGGACAAGGCCTGCCCGGCGCCGTACGGCACGCAGACAAGCTACCGGCGGGGGCTCGCGGTCGGCATGGGTACAACCCGAACGGGGGAGGCGTGGAACGTGGGTGCTAGCGCGACGGCTCGTAACGGTTCGGGGCACAACGACGGGGGCAGTGCCGCAGATCGTTCGGCACCAAGGCACCATGGACCGATGCGCGATGACGGGAAGCAGGAGATCGGCGATCTCGTCGCACGCGCAGTCGAGGGTGACCAGCGGGCCACCCACGACCTCCTGGCCCATGTGCACCCGCTCGCCCTGCGCTACTGCCGCACCCGTCTGTCGAGGCTGCCGGGTGACGCCCGGCACTTCGTCGAGGACCTGGCGCAGGAGGTGTGCGTCGCGGTGCTCTGCGCGCTGCCGCGCTACCGCGACACCGGCAAGCCCTTCGAGGCGTTCGTCTTCGCCATCGCCGGGCACAAGGTCGCCGATCTGCAGCGTGCCGCGATGCGGCACCCCGGCAGCACGGCCGTGCCGTCCGACGAGATGCCCGAGCAGCCCGACGACTCCCTCGGCCCCGAGGAGCGGGCGCTGCTGAGCAGCGATGCCGAGTGGGCCAAGAAGCTGCTGGCGAACCTCCCGGAGAACCAGCGCGAGCTGGTCCTGCTGCGGGTCGCCGTCGGGCTGACGGCCGAGGAGACCGGCCAGATGCTGGGGATGTCGCCCGGTGCGGTACGGGTCGCCCAGCACCGTGCGCTGAGCAGGCTGCGGGCGCTCGCCGAGCAGTAGGCGCGGGCGCGGAACGGGCGGCGTGATGTCGCCGTAGAAATGCACAAGTGACGAGGCCCTCATCGCTCGTGGATTGGGACACTTCTCTAGGCCGTTAGCATGGGAGTCCGCGCTGAGGCAAGAGCATTGGGGAAGGTGTCATGAGTGACAACGTCGACGGTATGCCCGCCAAATTCGCCATGCTCGGGCTGACGTACGACGACGTGCTGCTGCTGCCCGGCGCGTCGGAGGTGCTGCCGAACGCGGTGAGCACCGCGTCCCGGGTCTCGCGCAACGTCACGGTGAACATCCCGCTGCTGTCCGCGGCGATGGACAAGGTCACCGAGGCGCGCATGGCCATCGCCATGGCGCGGCAGGGCGGCGCGGGCGTGCTCCACCGCAATCTGTCCATCGAGGACCAGGCCAACCAGGTCGACCTGGTCAAGCGCTCCGAGTCCGGCATGGTCACCGACCCGATCACGGTCCGCCCGGACGCCGACCTCGCCGAGGCCGACGCGCTGTGCGCCAAGTTCCGGATCAGCGGTGTGCCGGTCACCGACGCCGCGGGCAAGCTGCTGGGCATCGTCACCAACCGCGACATGGCCTTCGAGATGGACCGCCGCCGGCAGGTCCGCGAGGTCATGACGCCGATGCCGCTGGTCACCGGCAAGGTCGGCATCTCCGGCGAGGACGCCATCGAGCTGCTGCGCCGCCACAAGATCGAGAAGCTGCCGCTGGTCGACGACAACGGTGTGCTCAAGGGCCTGATCACGGTCAAGGACTTCGTCAAGGCGGAGAAGTACCCGAACGCAGCCAAGGACGCCGAGGGCCGGCTGGTCGTCGGTGCCGCGGTGGGCGTCGGCGACGCGGCGTACGACCGGGCGCAGGCGCTGGTCGAGGCCGGCGCGGACTTCCTCGTCGTGGACAGCGCGCACGGCCACAGCCGCGGCATCCTCGACATGATCGCCAAGGTCAAGTCCAACATCAGCGTCGATGTCGTCGGCGGCAACGTCGCCACCCGGGACGGCGCGCAGGCGCTGATCGACGCGGGCGCGGACGGTGTGAAGGTCGGCGTCGGACCGGGCTCGATCTGCACCACCCGGGTCGTCGCCGGCATCGGCGTCCCGCAGGTCACCGCGATCTACGAGGCCGCGCAGGCGTGTCACGCGGCCGGGGTCCCGCTCATCGGTGACGGCGGTCTGCAGTACAGCGGCGACATCGCCAAGGCCATCGCGGCCGGCGCGGACACCGTCATGCTGGGCTCGCTGCTGGCCGGCTGCGAGGAGTCGCCCGGCGAGATGGTCTTCATCAACGGCAAGCAGTTCAAGTCCTACCGCGGCATGGGCTCGCTGGGCGCGATGCAGTCCCGCGGCCAGGGCAAGTCCTTCTCCAAGGACCGCTACTTCCAGGACAACGTGCTCTCCGAGGACAAGCTGGTCCCCGAGGGCATCGAGGGCCAGGTGCCCTACCGCGGCCCGCTCGCCTCGGTCGCCCACCAGCTCATCGGCGGTCTGCGCGCCTCCATGGGCTACGTCGGCTCCGCCGACATCCCCGAGCTCAAGGAGAAGGGCCGCTTCGTGCGGATCACCACCGCGGGCCTCAAGGAGAGCCACCCGCACGACGTCCAGATGATCACCGAGGCGCCGAACTACGCACGGCGCTAGCAGCCGACCGTCGGGCCCCGCTCCGCTGGAGAGGGCCCGGCACGGCCTACCGTGGAGCCCGCGGCCGGACCCCGGCCGCGGGCTTCGGCGCGTCGGGGATACTGGAACGGCAGACAAAGAGGGAAAGGCCACACACGTGACTGAGATCGAGATCGGGCGCGGCAAGCGCGGCCGCCGGGCATACGCATTCGACGACATCGCCGTCGTACCCAGTCGCCGCACCCGCGACCCGAAGGAGGTCTCGATCGCCTGGCAGATCGACGCCTACCGCTTCGAGCTGCCGTTCCTGGCCGCTCCCATGGACTCGGTGGTCTCCCCGCAGACCGCGATCCGCATCGGTGAGCTGGGCGGCCTGGGCGTCCTCAACCTGGAAGGGCTGTGGACCCGCTACGAGGACCCGGAGCCGCTGCTCGCCGAGATCGCGGAGCTGGACGGCGCCGCGGCCACCAAGCGGCTGCAGGAGATCTACGCCGCGCCGATCAAGGAAGAGCTGATCGGCCAGCGGATCAAGGAGGTGCGCGACGCCGGCGTCGTCACCGCCGCGGCGCTCTCCCCGCAGCGTACGGCGCAGTTCTCCAAGGCCGTCGTGGACGCCGGTGTCGACATCTTCGTGATCCGCGGGACGACCGTCTCCGCCGAGCACGTGTCGTCGGCCGCCGAGCCGCTGAACCTCAAGCAGTTCATCTACGAGCTGGACGTCCCGGTGATCGTGGGCGGGTGCGCCACGTACACCGCCGCCCTGCACCTGATGCGGACCGGTGCCGCCGGTGTGCTGGTGGGCTTCGGCGGCGGCGCCGCGCACACCACGCGCAACGTCCTGGGCATCCAGGTCCCGATGGCGACCGCCGTCGCCGACGTCGCCGCCGCCCGCCGCGACTACATGGACGAGTCCGGCGGCCGGTACGTCCACGTCATCGCCGACGGCGGTGTGGGATGGTCCGGTGACCTCCCCAAGGCGATCGCCTGCGGCGCCGACGCGGTGATGATGGGCTCCCCGCTGGCCCGTGCGACGGACGCGCCCGGCCGCGGCCACCACTGGGGCATGGAGGCGGTCCACGAGGACGTGCCGCGCGGCAAGCGGATGGACCTCGGCGTGGTCGGCACGACGGAGGAGGTGCTGCTCGGGCCGTCCACGACGCCCGACGGCTCGATGAACTTCTTCGGTGCGCTGCGCCGGGCGATGGCCACGACCGGGTACTCGGAGCTGAAGGAGTTCCAGCGGGTCGAGGTCACCGTCGCGCCGCGGCGGTAGTCCCCCCGTTCCCCCGCCTCGCGGAGCCCGGTCGCACCACGGTGCGGCCGGGCTCTCGCCTGTGCGGCCCCAGGCGCGTCACAGCCGGTGGGCCGCGCCCGTGGGGGTGGCGCCCCGGGTGTCCAGCAGGAGCTGGGCCTTCACCGACAGGCCCTGGAGGTCGTAGGTGCGGTGGGGCTGCAGCAGCACCGTCAGATCCGCGGCCGCGGCGGACTCGTAGAGCGAGTCGGCGCGGGGGACGGGGCGGTCCAGGACGGTCCAGCGGGGGACGTAGGGGTCGTGGTAGGTGATGTGCGCGCCGAGTTCCATCAGGCGCGAGGCGATCTCCCAGGCCGGGGAGCCCGCCTGGTCGCCGACGTCGGGTTTGTAGGTGACGCCGAGGAGCAGGATGCGGGCCCCGCGCGCGGACTTGCCGTGCTCGTTCAGCAGGGTGGCGCAGCGCTGGATGACGTAGCGCGGCATACGGCCGTTGACCTCCTGGGCGAGTTCGACCATGCGGAGCGGGTAGCCCAGTGAACGGCCTTTGTAGGAGAGGTAGTTGGGGTCCACCGGGGCGGCGTGGCCGCCGACGCCGGGGCCGGGGCGGAAGGACTGGAAGCCGAACGGCTTGGTCTCGGCGCAGCGGATGACGTCCCAGAGGTCGACGCCGATGTCATGGCAGAAGACTGCCATCTCGTTCATCAGGGCGATGTTGACGTGCCGGTAGTTGGTCTCCAGCAGCTTGGCGGTCTCGGCCTCGCGGGGGCCCCGGGCGCGTACGACCTTGTCGGTGAGGCGGCCGTAGAACGCCGCGGCGGCCTCCGTGCAGGCGGGGGTGAGGCCGCCGATGACCTTGGGTGTGTTGGCGTAGCGGTGGGTGCGGTTGCCGGGGTCGTGGCGGCCCGGGGAGCAGGCGAGGTGGAAGTCGCGTCCGGCGACGAGGCCCGAGCCCGCTTCGAGCAGGGGGCGCAGGAATTCCTCCGTGGCGCCCGGGTAGGCGCTGGATTCGAGGATCACCGTGGTGTGCGGGCGCAGCTGTGCGGCCAGGGTGCGGGCGGCGTCGGCGATGGCGGTGAGGTCCAGGGCGCGGTCCGCGCCCAGCGGCGTGGGCGCGCAGATGACGGCGGTACGGACCCGGCCGAGGGTGGTGGGGTCGGTGGTGGTGCGAAAGCCGGCCGAGAGCAGCCGGCGGAGTTCGGCGGCGGACAGCGGCCCGTCGGCGCCGGTGAGGGCCGCGGCGTGCGGGTCGGGGTCGTAGCCGAGGGTGCCGATGCCGGCGGCGGTGGCCGCCTGGGCGAGGGGGAGGCCGAGGTGACCGAGTCCGATGACGGCGAGATCTGCGGGCATGCTGCGGCCTTCCTTTCCGAGCGACTGGGGGTGGCGTATTCGGATGAGGATGCGGAAAGCGCATGACGGAGATGGATGGTGCATAAGTAGACTAAGCGGATATTTGGCCCAGAATGGGGATTGGTGGATCAAGGTGGCCGGGTGTTGCCACCGTGAGCGGAGGGTGGCTCGCGGCACGTAGCGCGGACAGAATCGACGGACGGGGGCGTGCCCCCGACCACAGTGGCCCCACGGCAACGGGAGGCAGCGGTGAAGACAGCGACACTGGGACCGGCGCAGCGGGCCGAGGCGCTCGCCCGAATGGCGGAGCGGGAGCTGGACATCCTCGTGGTCGGCGGCGGAGTCGTCGGGGCCGGGACCGCTCTGGACGCGGCGACGCGCGGTCTGTCCACCGGGCTGGTGGAGGCGCGCGACTGGGCCTCGGGCACGTCCAGCCGGTCGAGCAAGCTCATCCACGGCGGTCTGCGGTACCTGGAGATGCTGGACTTCGCGCTGGTGCGAGAGGCGCTGAAGGAGCGGGGGCTGCTGCTGGAGCGGCTGGCGCCGCATCTGGTCAAACCGGTGCCGTTCCTCTATCCGTTGCAGCACAAGGGCTGGGAGCGGTGGTACGCGGGGTCGGGCGTGGCGCTGTACGACGGGATGTCGGTGTCGTCGGGACACGGCCGGGGGCTGCCCGTCCACCGCCATCTGTCGCACAAGCGGGCGCTGCGGGTGGCGCCCTGCCTGAAGAAGGACGCGCTGGTCGGCGCGCTGCAGTACTACGACGCGCAGATGGACGACGCGCGGTATGTGGCCACGATCGTGCGGACCGCGGCCGCCTACGGGGCGCAGGTCGCCAACCGGGCGCGGGTGGTGGGCTTTCTGCGCGAGGGCGAGCGGGTGGTCGGCGCGCGGGTGCAGGACGTCGAGGGGGGCGGCGAATACGCGATCCGGGCGCGGCAGATCGTCAATGCCACCGGGGTGTGGACGGACGACACCCAGGCGCTGATCGGTGAGCGCGGGCAGTTCCACGTACGGGCGTCGAAGGGGATCCACCTGGTGGTCCCCAAGGACCGGATCCACTCGACGACCGGGCTGATCCTGCGGACCGAGAAGAGCGTGCTGTTCGTCATCCCGTGGGGGCGGCACTGGATCGTGGGGACGACGGACACGGACTGGGATCTGGACAAGGCGCACCCGGCGGCGTCCAGCGCGGACATCGACTATCTGCTGGAGCACGTCAACGAGGTGCTGGCGACGCCGCTGACCCGGGACGACGTGGAGGGGGTGTACGCCGGGCTGCGGCCGCTGCTGGCGGGGGAGTCGGACGCCACCAGCAAGCTGTCGCGCGAACACACCGTCGCGCATCCGGTGCCGGGCCTGGTGGTGGTCGCGGGCGGCAAGTACACGACGTACCGGGTGATGGCCAAGGACGCCGTCGACGAGGCGGTGCACGGGCTCGACCAGAGGGTCGCGGAGTGTGTGACGGAGGACGTACCGCTGGTCGGGGCCGAGGGCTTCAAGGCGCTGTGGAACGCGCGGGCCCGGACCGCGGCGCGTACCGGACTGCATGTGGCGCGCATAGAGCATCTGCTGAACCGGTACGGGTCGCTGACCGAGGAGCTGCTGGAGCTGGTGGTGGCCGATCCCTCGCTGGGCGAGCCGCTGGCGGCCGCGGACGACTATCTGCGCGCCGAGGTGGTCTACGCGTGCACGCACGAGGGGGCGCGGCACCTCGACGACGTGCTGACGCGGCGGACCCGGATCTCGATCGAGACCTTCGACCGGGGCACCCGCAGCGCCCGAGAGGTGGCCGAGCTGATGGCCCCCGCGCTGGGCTGGGACGGCGACCAGGTCGAAAAGGAGATCGCGCACTACCAGAAGCGGGTGGAGGCGGAGCGCGAATCGCAGCGGCAGCCGGACGATCTGACGGCGGATGCGGCGCGGCTCGGGGCGCCGGACATCGTCCCGCTGTAGGCCGTGGGGCCCGCGGGCCTCAGGTGCGCGGCCGGGCGCAGAACTCGGCCGTCAGCACGTCGGTGCCGTGCACCGGGTGGGCCAGTGCGTCGGTGTTGACCCGGTAGCTGACGAGGTGGCGGCCGTCGGCGCTGCCCGCCGTCTGGGCGAAGGAGCCGTTGATGTCGCCGGTGTGCCCCCAGACGGTGACGCCGCAGGGCAGTTCGGTCGCGAAGAGGCCGAGGCCGTAGGTGCCGCCGGTGTGCTTCTCGCTGCGCAGCTGGGCCATCTGGCGCGGCGCCAGGAACGCGCCGCCGAGCAGCGCGGAGTAGAAGCGGTTGAGGTCGCCCAGCGTGGTGACCATCTCGCCGGCCGCGCCGGCCCGGCTGGGATCCAGGGACGTGGCGTCCACCCGCCGGGCGCCGACGGCGGAGTACGCCCGGCCGTGCGGCGTGGGCAGCACCGGATCGGTGCCGGGGAAGGAGGTGTGGTCGAGCCGGGCGGGAACGAGGATGCGGCGGTGGATCTCGGTGGCGTACGGGTGGCCGGTGACCGCCCTGATGATCAGGCCGAGCACCAGGTAGTTGGTGTTGGAGTAGGAGTAGCGGGTGCCGGGGGCCGCCACGGGCGGGTGGCTCAGGGCGATCCGCAGCAGCTCGGCCGGGGTGTGGCTGTCGTAGCGGTGGGCGCCGAAGCCCTTGCCTTCGAGCTGCCGGGAGAGCCGGGAGTCGTCGGTGTAGTTGAACAAGCCGCTCGTATGGTCCAGCAGCTGGCGGACCGTCACCGTCCGCAGGTCGCCGCGGTCGCCCGGCCCCGTGACCGGTACGTCCTCGGGCAGGTGCGCGGCCGCGGTGTCGTGCAGGGCCAGCCTGCCTTCGGCGACGAGCTGCAGGACCACGGTCGCGACCAGGGTCTTGGTGAGGCTGCCGGCCCGGAAGTGGTCCGGCTCGCCCATCCTGCGGCCGCTGCGCAGATCGGCGACGCCGGCCGTGGAGAAGCGCGAGGCGGCGAAGCGGCCGTCGCGGGTGACCAGGGAGGCCGCGCCCGGCGCGCCGTCGGCGACCAGTCGGCGCAGCGCGGGCAGCGTCGTCGCCGGCGGTTTCCCGGCGCTTCCCACCGGATGGACGGGGGCGGTCTGACCGCGCGCGGTGCAGGCCGCCAGGGCCAGCGCGGCCAGGGCGGCGAGCACGCCGGGACGCGCCGGCGCGCGGCGGCGGCCGGCCGGCCGCGGCGCCGGGCCGAGGACGCCGGCCGGAACCGGGCGGGGCGGGCGCATCGTCATCCAGACTCCCGTTCGTCGCGGCCATCATGACGGGTGTGCGACGGTGACCGGCACCGACCCGGGCCTTCCGCACGGCCGCGGATGAGGGAGAATGAAGGCTCTGCCAGGGTGGGTTGTCCGAGTTGGGCCAGTTTGGTGATCGATGTGTCACAAAAGCTGCCAACTCGGCTGGATTGCAGAGGGGATTCAGTGGGCGACAAGGTCGAGATGGACGGCAAGGAGGGCAGGCTGCTCGCCGGCCGGTACCGGCTCGCCGATGTTCTCGGCCGGGGCGGTATGGGCACCGTATGGCGGGCACGCGACGAGGTCCTGGGCCGTACGGTCGCAGTCAAGGAACTGCGCTTCCCGGGCGGGGTCGAGGAGGACGAGAAGCGTCGTCTGATCACCCGCACGCTGCGCGAGGCCAAGGCGATCGCCCGGATCCGGAACAACGGCGCGGTGACGGTCTACGACGTGGTCGACGAGGACGACCGGCCGTGGATCGTGATGGAGCTGGTCGAGGGCCGCTCGCTCGCCGAGGTCGTCCGCGACGACGGGCCGCTCACCCCGCGCCGCGCCGCGGAGGTCGGTCTCGCCGTGCTCGACGTGCTGCGCTCCGCGCACGGCGAGGGCATCCTGCACCGCGATGTGAAGCCGTCCAACGTCCTGATGTCCGACGACGGCCGGGTCGTGCTCACCGACTTCGGTATCGCCCAGGTCGAGGGCGACCCCTCCGTGACCTCGACCGGCATGCTCGTCGGCGCCCCCTCCTACATCTCCCCCGAGCGCGCCCGCGGCCACAAGCCGGGCCCGCCGGCCGACCTGTGGTCGCTGGGCGGGCTGCTGTACGCCTGCGTCGAGGGCGTGCCGCCGTACGACAAGGGCTCGGCGATCGCCACGCTGACGGCCGTGATGACCGAGCCGGTCGAGCCGCCGAAGAGCGCGGGCGTGCTGGAGGAGGTCATCTACGGCCTGCTGGTGAAGGACCCGGCGGCCAGGCTGGACGACGAGGGCGCGCGGGCGCTGCTGCTGGACGTCGTGCACGCTCCGGAGCAGACCGCGCCGGAGCCCCCGATGGACGCCACCCGGGCGATGGTGCTGCCGACGGCGCCCGAGAAGCGCGGCGCGGCCAAGCCCAAGAGCACGGCCAAGCCGAAGGCCGCCCCGAAGACGCGGGTGACGCGGCCGAAGGCGAAGCCGGCGGCCGGCCCGGTGGCGGAGCCGGGGGCGAAGAGCACGGCGGGTGCGAACGGTCACGGCACGGCGGGTGCGGCCAAGGCCGCCGCCAAGACGGCGGGTGCCGGGGCGCGCGCACCCGAGCGTTCGCAGGAGGCGGCCGAGGGCTCGGCCGCCTCGCGTACCTCGCCCTCCGGCGGCTCGACGGCGAAGGGCACCTCGTCCGCTCGTGGCGGCTTCGACACCGACGCCGCCAAGGAGCGGCTGCGCGGCGCCCTGCAGTCCGTACGCAACGCCGCCGCCGCGGCGGCCCGCGCGGAGTCCAGACCCGGAGACGGGAACCGCCCGTCCACCGCACGCGCGTCGCTGACCGATGTCGTCCCGCGCCGCACGCTGGTCATCGTGGCCGTGGTCGTCGCCCTCGCGGTGCTGGGCACGGTCCTCGCCGTCGCGCTGAGCGGCGACGACGCGAAGGGCAAGGGCGGCAAGGCGTCCGGCGGCGGCGACAAGACGTCCTCCGCGGGCCGGTCCGAGCCCTCGACCGAATCGGCCGAGGCCGACGACGAGAACGCCGGCGGCGACGGTGCGGAGCGGCCCGGCGGGCAGCCCGCCACCCCGGCCGCCGACAAGGGCGGCGAGAACGGCGACGGCGGCAAGGGCGGCAAGGGCGGCGGCGACGGCAAGGCCGTGCCGGCCGGCTTCGCCGAGGTCTCCAACGGCAGCTTCCACTTCCGTATGGCGATGCCCAAGGGCTTCCACCAGACCGATACCGCGGGGGCGAACTCCGGCGCCATATACAGCGCCTCGGGCGGCTTCCCGCGCGTCCAGGTCGACTACAACGCCAAGCCCGGCGACGACGCCGCGGCGGCCTGGCGCAGCCTGGAGCCGAGCGTGCGCGGCTCCAGCGACGACTACCACCTGATCGGCATCAAGTCGGTGAAGTGGCGGGGCTATCCGACCGTCGCCGACTGGTCGTTCACCCGCAAGCAGAGCGGCCAGAAGGTGCGGGTCCTCAACCGCGGGTTCCGGGCCGACGACCAGCACGGTTACGCCATCATGATCACCTGCAAGGCGGACGCCTGGTCGGACAAGGCGTGCCAGGAGCTGATCGCGACCGCGTTTCGGACCTTCGCGGTGAAGGACTGAGCGAAGAGCGTGGTGTGTGCGGTGCCGGGCGGAGACGGCGCGCGTCGTTCGGCCGAGCGGGCCGCAACCTCCGGTGCGGGCACGTATCGTGAGACATCTGAGACATCGAGACCGTACGCATCCGCAATCGGCGGGAACACGACCGGAAGTGACCATCGGCTTCGGTGCCGGCGGGCGGCTCCGGCGCGACGGTAGACACAGCGCGCGCTGCGGGGAGGCGTCGTGGACGAGTACGCAGGAAGGGTGCTCGCCGAGCGCTACCGCCTGCCCGCGCGGCCCCTGGGCGACGACGACTTCACCGAGACCCGGGCCTTCGACACCTACAGCGGGCAGGAGGTCCTGATCCGTCAGGTCCCGCTGCCGGAGGTCGTCGAGGCGGAGGTGGTGGGGGCGCCGGCGGCCCGACACGCCGAGCAGGGCTCCGGCGGCGCCCGCTTCGGCGGCGGGCGGGCCGCGGGGGTGGCCGACCGCAGCCCCCGGGACCCCGCCGTGCGACGGGCGCTGGAGGCCGCCACGGCCGTGGCCCAGCTGCCCGACCACCCCCGGCTGGAGCAGGTCTTCGACGTCTTCGCGCAGGACGGCAGCCTGTGGATCGTCGGCGAACTGCTCGCCGCCCGTCCGCTGGCCGCGCTGCTCGCCGAGCGGCCGCTGTCCCCACACCGCGCCGCGGAGATCGCCGCGGATCTGCTCACCGCGCTGCGGGTGCTGCACGCGGACGGCCGGCTGCACCGCAACATCACCACCCGTACGGTCCTGGTCTGCGACGACGGCCGGGCGATCCTGACCGGCCTGGCGGCGGGCGCCGCCCAGGAGGCGCTGTGCGGATACGATTCGCCGGCCGAGGCCGGAGTGACTCTGACCAAGTCCGCGGCGGCCGGCTCCGCCCCGGGCGGCGGCGCCACCGCCGACGACGGTGAGCCGGCCGCGTACGGCCGTCCCACCACCGCACTCGCCGCCGAGCGCGCGCGACAGGCGCGGCTGACCGTCATCGGCCCGGTCACCGAGCGCTGGGCGCCCGAGCAGGCCGGACCGGTGCACGAGAAATGGCAGTTGGCGCCGCCGGTCGGCCCGGCCACCGATCTGTGGGCGGTCGGCGCGCTGCTGTTCCGCAGTGTGCAGGGGCATCCGCCGTTCCCCGAGGACAGCGCTGCCGAACTGGCGCAGCTGGTCTGTTCCGAGCCGCCCGCGGTCGCCGAGGAGTGCGGGGCGCTGCGGCCGGTCGTGGAGTCCCTGCTGCGTCAGGACCCCGCCGACCGGCCCGACTTCGAGGAGCTGCGCGGCTGGCTGCGCTCGCTGATCCGTACGGCGCCGGAGCCGGCGGGCGGCACCCGTCTGGTGACGATGCCGGCGCTGGAGCAGGGCGGCGATCCACGGCGGCTGCCGATCCTGCGGCGCCGCGGCGAACTGGTCCGCAGGGGACGGCACAAGAAGGGCCGCACCCCCCGGCGCGCCCAGCCCCACCCGGCGTCCGCCGCCCCGGCGCAGACCCCCGTCACCGCACCGGTGCCGCCCCGCCGGACGGCGCCGGCCTCCGAGCAGACCTTCCCTCCCCCGAGCTCGAAGGAGCAGGGCGGACCCCCGTCGCCGCCGCCGCGCCTGGCCCGCCCCCCGAAGCAGCCCAAGCCGCTGCGGGAGCCCAGACCGGCCCGCACCGCCCGGCTCGGCAGACCGCCCAAGCCGCCGGGGCGCTCCAGAACCTCCGAGCGGGACCTGTACGAGCAGCAGATGCTGGGCCAGGTGGGCGTGGCGGCCGAGGCGCGGCCGGCCCGGCCGCCGCGCGGCGCCCCGCGCAACCTCGGCCGACTGCTGCTCACCGCGATCCTGCTGCTCCTCGTCTGCGCGGTGATCTACGCGATGGCGTTCATGCCGAAGGCCGGCGAGGACGCCGGGGCCGGACGGGTCGGCGCGGACCACACGGCCACGTCCGGCGCGGCGCCCGACGCCGGCCGCACACCGTCCGGCGACCCCGACGGCGGCGCGCCCGGCACCCCGGCCCCGGGGACCACCGCACCGGCGGACGTCGCCGAGGGCTTCGAGCTGCGCAGCGACCCCAAGGGCTTCCAGGTCGCGGTCCGCAAGGGCTGGCAGCGCCGCGGTGCGAACGGCCAGGGCCAGGTGCGCTACGTCGGCGGCGACTACGAGCTGCTGGTCGTGCCCGGCCGCGACACGACGGCGAAGTACGGCGCGGACCCGATGGCGTACCTGCAGAACAAGGAGCCCGAGCTCGCCCCGTACCGCGCCTCCAGCTGGGCCTCGGCCTCCGGCCTGCGGCGGATCGACGTCGGCCGGACGGCGATGGCGGAGGGCACGTTCTCGTGGCGCGACGGCAGCGGCCGCGAGGTCTACGTACGCAACCTCGCGATGATCCACCAGGGCCGCTACCACCTCGTGCTGGTCATCGGCCCGGACGGCGCGCGCCGCGAGGTGGACCGGCTCTACGAGCAGGCGACGAGCGCGTACCGGCCGGGCTGAGCCGCGCGCGCCACCGGCGCCGCGCCGGCACGAGGGTGGTGGCACGATGGCGGGGTGACGACGCAAGACGGGACGACTGCCGAGCACCGGGCAGCAGACGCCGCAAGCACCTGGCCGGGCGCGGGGCCGCTGCACGACGAACTGCTGGCGGCGCGGGCCCTGGTCTACGGCCCGTGCGGATTTCGCTGCTCACGGCCGGTGCCCGAGGCGGAGAGCGCCGAGTACGGTGCGCACGCCTTCACCGTGGACGGCCGGGCCGTCAGGTTCCGGGTGGGCAAGACCACCCCGACGAAGGTCGGCCAGTTCGTCACGGTGTGGAAGCGGCGCGACGGCGGCCCGATCCAGCCCTTCGACGCCGCCGACGCCGTCGACCTCTTCGTCATCAGCACACGGGAGGGAGCGCACTTCGGGCAGTTCGTCTTCCCGCGCGAGGCGCTGGCCGAACGGGACATCGTGTCGCGCGACGGCACCGGCGGGAAGCGGGGATTCCGCATCTACCCGCCGTGGGTCACCACGACCAGCCGCCAGGCCCGCAACACCCAGAAGTGGCAGACGGCCCACTTCCTGACCGTCCCGGAAGCCGGATCGGTCGATCTTGCCCGGGCCCGGGCGCTGTACCGCGCCTAACGGGTGCCCCCGAGCCGGTCCCGCAGCTCCCCCTTGAGCACCTTTCCCAGGGTCGCCCCGCGGGGCAGCGCGTCCAGCACCTCCAGCTGCTCGGGGAGTTTGTGCGGGGCGAGCCCCTGGGAGCGCAGGTGTGACACGACCGCGGTGAGCGTCAGCCGGACGGTTCCCGGGGGTTGTTCGACGACGGCGCAGACCCGTTCGCCGCGTGCCGGATCGGGCAGGCCGACGACGGCCGCGCCGGCCACGTCCGGGTGCCGGTGGAGCAGCTCCTCGATCTCCTGGGCGGAGATGTTCTCGCCCTTGCGGATGATGACGTCCTTGAGCCGGCCGGTGACCACGAGGTGGCCGGTGGGGGTGAGCCGTCCGAGGTCGCCGGTGGGCAGGAAGCCGTCGGCGTCGAAGGGGGAGGGCTCGCCGAGGTAGCCGCGGCAGACCGCCGGGCCGCGCAGCAGTATCTCGCCGGTGCCGGGGGCGATCCGGATCTGCATGCCGGCGGGTGGGCGGCCGGCGGTCGTGGCGAGCCGGCCGGGACTGTCCAGGGGGTCGCCCATGGTCACCATCGGGGCCTCGGTCATGGCGTAGCCGTGGGCGAGCCGGCAGCCGAGGGCCGTGACGACCTCGTGGTGGAGCGCGGGGGGCAGCGGCGCGCCGCCGCCGGCCAGCAGCCGCAGCGACGGCAGCAGCCTGTGCCCCGGCGGCAGCTTGCGCGCCTCGGCGAGGAAGAGGGAGTAGAAGGCGGTGGAGCCGCCGGCGACGGTGACCTGGTGGCGGCGGTAGGCGGCGAGTGAGCCGGGCGGCTCGAAGCGCTCCAGCAGCAGCGCGGGGATGCCGCGCAGCAGGAGCATGACGGTGTAGTCGGGGCCCGCGACATGGGCGTAGGGGAAGGCCATCGAGCCGATGTCGGACGGGCCCAGCCGCAGCGCGTCGGCGAGCTGGCGGCCGGCCGTGCGCAGGCTGCGGTCGGTGTGCAGGACGCCCTTGGGGCCGGCGGTGGTGCCGGAGGTCCAGTAGATCCAGCGGACCTCTTCGGCGTCGGTGGGCGGCGGGGGCAGCACGGCGGGGTCGGCGTCGGGGAGGCTGTCGGGGCCCTCGTCGTACGCCGTGACGACGGTGGGCGGGCCGGGCAGGGCGGCGGCCAGGCGGTGCGCCATCGCGCCGTGGTCGAAGCCGCGCCGGACGCCGGGGACCAGGTAGAAGGCCGCCGCGGTCCGGCGCAGCACCTGGCCCACCTCCAGGTCGCGGTAGAGCGGGACGACCGGGCTCTGCACGGCGCCGATCCGGGCCAGTGCGAGGCTGAGCAGCACGGTCTCGATGCGGGTCGGCAGCTGCCAGACGACCCGGCTCCCGGGCCGCACCCCTCGCTCGTACAGGCCGGCCGCCACCCGTTCGGCGCGCCGGTGCAGCGCGCCGAAGGTGATCCGCCGCTCGTGCCGGGCCGCCGCCGCTCCCTGGATGAGGGCGGCGGCGCCGGGGGTGCGGGCGGCCCGCCACGCCACCAGGTCCCACAGGGTGCCGCCGGTCATCCGCGCTCCCTTCCACTTGCTGACGGTACGTCAGGTTCGAGGCAGAGGTTAGAGGTCGGCTCCTTGTCGGTCCAGAGGGTGCGGGGCTAGCCTCTTTTCTGACGGGGCATCAGATATGGCTGAACCCGGCCGCCCGGACACGGGGTGAGGGGACAACGATGGGGAACCCGATGGAGCTACCGCGCATCATCAGCGTCGACGACCATGTGATCGAGCCCGCGCACCTCTTCGAGACCTGGCTGCCGAAGAAGTACCGGGACCGGGGGCCGAAGCCGCTGACCGCCGGCATCGGCGACCTCGCGTACGTCGGGGGCAAGTACCAGATCACCATGGACCCGGACGGGCCGCCGGCCGACTGGTGGATCTACGAGGACCTGAAGTTCCCGTACAAGCGCAACATCGCCGCCGTCGGCTTCGACCGGGACGACATGACGCTGGAGGGGATCACCCGCGCGGAGATGCGGCCCGGCTGCTGGGACCCGGCCGAACGCCTCAAGGACATGGACCTCAACCACGTCGAGGCGTCCCTGTGCTTCCCGACCTTCCCGCGCTTCTGCGGCCAGACCTTCGCCGAGGCGCACGACAAGGAGGTCGCCCTGGCCTGCGTGCGCGCGTACAACGACTGGATGGTCGAGGAGTGGTGCGGCGCCAGCGGCGGCCGCCTCATCCCGCTGTGCCTCATCCCGCTGTGGGACATCGACCTGGCCGTCGCGGAGATCGAGCGGAACGCGGCGCGCGGGGTCCGTGCGGTCACCTTCTCCGAGATCCCCACCTACCTGGGGCTGCCCTCGATCCACTCCGGCTACTGGGACCCCTTCTTCGCGGCATGCCAGGAGACGGGCACGGTCGTGAACATGCACATCGGCAGCAGCTCCCAGATGCCGGCCGCGTCCCCCGACGCCCCGCCCGCCGTACAGGCCTCGCTCTCCTTCAACAACGCGATGGCCTCGATGATGGACTTCCTCTTCAGCGGGGTCCTGGTGAAGCACCCGCGCCTGAAACTCGCCTACTCCGAAGGGCAGATGGGCTGGATCCCCTACGCCCTGGAGCGCGCCGACGACGTCTGGGAGGAGCACCGCGCCTGGGGCGGGGTGCGCGACCTGATCCCCGAGCCGCCGTCCACGTACTACTACCGGCAGATCTTCTGCTGCTTCTTCCGCGACAAGCACGGGGTGGCGTCGCTGGACGTGGTCGGCCGGGACAACGCGACCTTCGAGACCGACTACCCGCATGTCGACTCGACCTTCCCGCACACCAAGGAGGTCGCCCTCGACCATGTGAAGGGCCTGGACGACGAGACGGTCCACAAGCTCATGCGGGGCAACGCGATCCGCATGCTCGGCCTGGACCTCGACGACACGGTCCGCTGATGGACCTGGCCTACGCGCCGGAGGAGGAGAACTTCCGCGCGCGGCTGCGGACGTGGCTCGCGAAGGTGCTGCCGACGCTCCCCGCCAGGCCCGCCCCGACCGACTGGCCCGGCCGGCGGGCGTACGACACGGCCTGGCAGCGGATGCTGTACGACGCCGGATACGCCGGGCTGCACTGGCCGCGGGACGCCGGCGGGCAGGGTGTCACCCCCACCCAGCACCTGATCTTCCTGGAGGAGACCGAACGCGCCGGCGCCCCCTATGTGGGCGCCGGCTTCGTCGGGCTGCTGCACGCCGGGCCGACCATCGCCGCCGAGGGCACCGCCGAGCAGCGCGCCCGCTGGCTGCCGCCGATCCTGCGCGGCGAGGAGGTCTGGTGCCAGGGCTTCAGCGAACCGGACGCCGGGTCCGACCTCGCGGCGCTGCGCACCAAGGCGGTACGCGACGGCGACGACTACGTCGTCAGCGGCGCCAAGATCTGGACCTCGCACGCCGAGGTCGCCGACTGGTGCGAGCTGCTGGTCCGCACCGACCCCCAGGCGCCCAGGCACCGCGGCATCAGCTGGCTGGCGATGCCCATGGACGCGCCGGGGGTGACCGTCCGGCCGCTGCGCACCCTCGCCGGGTCGACGGAGTTCGCCGAGGTGTTCCTCGACGAGGTCCGGGTGCCGCTCTCCCACCGGATCGGCGCCGAGAACGACGGCTGGCGGGTGACCATGGTGACGCTGTCCTTCGAGCGCGGCACCGCCTTCGTGGGAGAGGTGGTGGCCTGCCGGCGGGTGCTCGGCGCGCTCGCCCGTACGGCCCGGGCCAACGGCCGCTGGGACGATGCCGTGCTGCGCCGCAGGCTCGGCCGGCTGAGCGCGGACTTCGCGGCGCTGTGGCGGCTGACCCAGTGGAACGTGAGCGCGGCCCAGCGGGGCGGCGGCGTCCCCGGGACCGGCGGCTCGGTCTTCAAGCTGCGCTACTCGCACGCCCGCCAGGAGCTGTACGACGCGGCGGCCGAGGTGCTGGGCGCCGGTGCGCTCGACGCCGACCAGGAGTGGATCGCCGACCGGCTGTCGTCCCTGTCGTACACCATCGCGGCCGGTACCTCGCAGATCCAGCAGAACATCGTCGCCGAGCGGATCCTCGGCCTGCCGAAGGGACGGTGAGGCGCCGGTGGACTTCCAACTCACCGACGACCAGCGGGCGTTGCGCGACGGTACGCGGGAGCTGCTGGCCGGCCGGTTCGACCGGGAACGGCTGCGGGCGGCCGTCGACGACCCCGCGCTGGACCGTGCGCTGTGGCGGGAGCTGGGGGCGGCCGGGCTCTTCGCGCTGCGGCTGCCGGAGGCGGCCGGCGGGGTGGGGCTCGGACTGCCGGAGGCGGCGTTGGTCTTCGAGGAGGCCGGGCGGGCGCTGCTGCCCGGGCCGCTGGTGGCGTGCCAGCTGCTGGCCGGGGCGGTGGACGGCGTCGCGACCGGTGAGCGGATCGTCGGGCTGTGCGACGGCGCGCGGGAGCCGGCGCTGTGGGAACACCCGGGCGACTGCGACGAGTTGGTCGTCGTGGCGGGGGGCGCGGCCGGCGCGGGAGCGGTTGCGGGGGGCGCACAGGGGAGCGAGACCGGCGCGTACCGTAGCGCGCCGGACCAGGTGTCCTGCGCTCCGTTCGCCTCCGTCGACCCGCTCACCCCGCTCGCCCGCATCGCGCACGCCCCGCGTGCGGCCCCTCTCGCCGGCCTGGACCTGCCCCGGCTGCGGCGCGAGGCCGCGCTGCTCACGGCGGCCCAGCAGCTCGGCAGCGCGGCCCGCACGGTCGAGATGGCCGTCGCCCACGCCCGTGAGCGGGTGCAGTTCGGCGCGCCCATCGGCTCCTTCCAGGCGGTCAAGCATCTGTGCGCGCAGATGCTCGTACGTACGGAAATCGCCCGAAGTGCGGTATATGCCGCATCGGTCACGGGTGGTGGTGCGGACGTGGCGGGCGCCAAGCTGCTTGCCGACGAGGCCGCGGTGCGCAACGCGCGGGACTGCTTGCAGGTCCACGGCGGGATGGGCTTCACCTGGGAGGCCGATGTCCATCTGCACCTCAAGCGGGCCTGGCTGCGGGCCGAGTGCTGGGGCACTGCGGCCGAGGCGGAAGAGGCGCTGGCGGCGGGCCTGATCGGCTGACGGCGGGCGGGCGCGGCGGCGAGGGCGGTGAGCGGTGGACGGCGATGTCAGACTCTGGCAACCCGTGTGCGAAATGTCGGACCCACCACACAGAAGCGGTCACGGAGGGTCGATATCGGGTTGTGTCCTAGGTGTGACTCGTCACAGGGGGGAGTCGGCGTTCCGCTCGGGTACTCTCCGTTGGGTGCGAGTGGTTCTGTGGCGCAACGAACCCGGTGCCGTCGGAGCGACGGTTCCGGGGTGCGGACTGCGCGCCGCTCGCCTTGGGCAGGGGCCCGGTAATCCCCCTTGTTCGACTCCCCGCAAAGTGCGTCGCACAGTATGCAGCACGCATACTCCCTTGCGCTGGAATATGCCCGAAGCGCTTGTTGGGGTGACTGAACGTCAACCATGCTGTGCTTCACCGGGGTCACGCACCGTGACTCCGTGGAGGCGCGAGGCGATGTTTCCGCCGGTTCGGATGGTGTGAGCGGTGCAGGTGCTTCAGGTGCAGTTGGACGTACGACCCGACCCCGCGGAGGTCGGCAGAGCCCGGCGGTGGGCCCGCTCGCGGCTCGTGGGGTCCGGCATAGGGCCCGACGAACCACTTGCCGAGACGTTGATCCTGCTGATCTCCGAACTCGTCACCAACGCCGTGGTGCACACCGGCGCGGCGGCCGAGCTGCGGATGTGCTTCTCCGGCTCGGGCGCGGTGGTGGGGACGGTCCGCGTGGAGGTGGTGGACGCCAGTGCCCGCCCGCCGCGCCAGCGGCACGCCGACGGTGACGACACCAACGGGCGCGGCCTGGAGCTGGTCGACGGCCTGGCGGACCGCTGGGGCTGGCAGCCCGAGGGCGCCGGTAAGCGCATCTGGTGCGAAGTGGACCGCGGCCGGCCGCTGCTGATGGCGACCGGTACGGATCTGGGGCATTTGAGCCCCATTGCCCCTTAAAGAACCTGGATCAAGATGGATAAATCGGGCGCGACGCGCCGAGCCCCGGGAATTTAGTCCAGACCAGGTGTTGACGTGGCGTGCCCAGTTGATCACTCTTGGGTGGAGCGGTTCGCAGGAGGGGACGCCGAGGGTGTGGGGGGAATCGGGTGGGTGCCCGGTCCTGGCCTCGGCGAGTGCGGATCGCGGCCTGGTGGGTGGCGGTCCGCGGTGCCGTGCTCGGGGCGCGCATGAGCGCACCGCCACCTGGCCGGCCGGGTGCCGGCCGGTGTCAGAGGACCGCGACGGGCGCGACCGGTGCGCCGGAGCCGCCGACGAACGGCTCGGCCGGCGCCGACAGGAAGAACGCATAGTGCCCCGCTTCCGCGCAGGCCGTCGACAGCTCCTCCAGGTTCCAGTTCTGGCCCTGGAGCATGCCCATCTCGACGAGGTGCAGCGCATGCACCGGCAGCCACAGGTTCTCGATCTCCGGCGGGAAGATCTCGAAGGTCAGGGTGTCGTTGGCGACCGCCGCGACATCGCGTGCACGGAACCACTCCGGGGTGCGCAGCGACAGCCCGGGTGAGGGGAACGCGTAGGCCTGCCGGTCGCCGTCCAGATAGTGCCGCAGCTGCCCGGTCCGCACCAGGACGATGTCGCCGGCCCGGACCGTCGTGCCGGCCAGTTCCTCGGCTGCGTCCAGGTCCTGCGGGGTGACGGCGTGCCCGCCGGGCAGCCGGTCGGTGCCGTGTGCGCGGGCCACGTCCAGGAGGACGCCGCGGGAGGCGATCGGGGTGGCCTTCTCGATGCCGAGGGCGGTGGCCCCCCGGTGGGCGGTGACCGAGTCGGCGGGGCGGTTGTTGTAGAGGCGGCCGGAGTGCGAGACGTGGGTGAGGCCGTCCCAGTGGGTGGCGGCCTGGAGGCCCATGGTGACCGCGTCGTCCGAGGTGGCGACCGTGTCCGGGCCGAAGATCTCCTGGTTGATGGCGGTCATGGTGTGCAGCGGGTTGACCCGGCCCGGGATCATGCCGGTCTGTACGCCGTCCTGCTGGAGCGGGAGGGCGAGTGGGATCCGGCGGCCGCTGCGGACGCAGCCGGCGGCCTCCCGTACGACCTGCTCGGTGATCAGGTTGAGGGTGCCGATCTCGTCGTCCGCCCCCCAGCGCCCCCAGTTGTTCACGCGCTCGGCGATGTCGTGGAAGTCCTGCGGCAGGGGCATGGCGGCCTCCGGGGTCTTGTGTTCGGCGCACGGCTGCCCAAAAATCTAACGGTCCGTCAGAAACTGCGGGAAGGGGTGCGGCATGGGGAACTTCTTGGCCGGCAAGGTGGTCGCCGTCACCGGCGCGGGGCGCGGCATCGGACGCGCCGTCGCGCTGGCCTGCGCCGCGCACGGCGCCCGCGTCGTGGTCAACGACTACGGCGTCTCGATCGAGGGCGGCGCCCCGAGCAGCGAGGTCGCCGACGCGGTGGTCAAGGAGATCGAGGCGGCGGGCGGGGAGGCGACCGCGGTCGCCGACGACGTCTCCACCATGGCCGGCGGCCAGCGGATCGTGGACACCGCGCTGGCGCGGTACGGGCGGATCGACGGCGTGGTGTGCGTGGCCGGGATCCTGCGCGAGCGGATGCTGTTCAACATGTCCGAGGAGGAGTGGGACCCGGTGGTCGCCACACACCTCAAGGGCACCTTCACCGTCTTCCGGGCGGCGGCCGCGGTGATGCGGCGCCAGGGGTCGGGGACCCTGGTGGGCTTCACCAGCGGCAACCACCAGGGGTCGGTCTCCCAGGCCAACTACGCGTCCGCCAAGGGCGGGATCATCTCGCTGGTCCGCAGTGCCGCGCTGGGCCTGCACAAGTACGGGGTGACCGCCAACGCGGTGGCGCCCGTCGCCCGGACGCGGATGTCGGCGAACGTGCCGATGGAGCTGACGGAGATCGGCGAGCCGGAGGACGTGGCGGCGTTCGTCGTCTATCTGCTGAGCGAGCGGGCGCGCGAGGTCACCGGGCAGGTCTACACGGTGGCGGGCCCGAAGATCGCGGTGTGGGCGCAGCCGCGGGAGCTGCGTTCGGTGTACGGGGAGGGTGGATGGACGCCGGAGAAGGTCGCCGAGGTGGTCCCCGGGGTGGTGGGGGCCGATCCGATGCCGATGCTGGAGCAACTGGAGCAGATGGCGGCGGCCGCGGCGGCCAAGGCCCGGCCCAATCGGTAGCGGGCCGGCCCGCGTTGCCGGGTGGCGGGGCGGGGCTTTCGACGTCGGGAGGTCGGTGTGGACTTTGAGTTCGGGCGGGCGGACGAGGAATTCCGGGCCGAGGCCCGCGCCTGGCTGGCGGGGCATCTCGTGGGGCCCTACGAGGCGCTGGCGGGGCGGGGCGGGCCCGGCAGCGAGCACGAGGCACCCGCGGCGCGCCGCGCGTGGGAGCGGGAGCTCGGGGCCGGCGGATGGATCGGCATCGGGTGGGACCGCACCCACGGTTCGTACGGGAACCGGGCGGCGAGCCTGACGCAGCAGGTGGTGTGGGCCGAGGAGTACGCGCGGGCCGCGGCGCCCGGGCGGGTGGGCCACATCGGGGAGAACCTGCTGGCGCCGACGCTGATCGCCTGCGGCGACGAGGCGCAGCGGCGGCGGTTCCTGCCGGCCGTCGCCCGCGGCGAGGAGCTGTGGTGCCAGGGCTACAGCGAGCCGGACGCGGGGTCGGACCTGGCGGGGGTGCGGTCGGCGGCGGTCCGGGACGGAGCCGTGTACCGGGTCAGCGGGCAGAAGATCTGGACGTCGCTGGCCGGGGAGGCCCACTGGTGCTTCGTGCTGGCGCGCACGGACCCCGGTGAGCGGCGGCACCGCGGGCTGTCGTTCCTGCTGGTGCCGATGGACCAGCCGGGGCGCGTCGAGGTGCGGCCGATCCGGCAGATGTCGGGGACGGCGGAGTTCAACGAGGTGTTCTTCGACGGGGCGGTGGCACGGGCCGAGCACGTCGTCGGCGGGGAAGGGGCCGGCTGGCGGGTGGCGATGGGGCTGCTGGCGCTGGAGCGCGGGGTCGCCACGCTCGTCCAGCAGATCGGGTTCGCCGCGGAGCTGGCCGAGGTGATCGCGGCCGCGGTCCGCTGCGGGACGCTGTCGGACCCCGTGCTGCGTGATCAACTCGTCACACAGTGGGCGGAGTTGAGGGTCATGCGGTGGAACGCGCTGCGGACCCTGGGCGCGGCCGGGGACGCGGGTGCGCCGAGCGTGGCGAAGCTGCTGTGGGGCGGCTGGCATCGGCGGCTCGGGGAGTTGGCGATGCGGGTGCGGGGTGCCGCGGCCGCACGGGGACCCGTCGACTGGACGGCGCGGGCGCCCTACGAACTGGACCCGCTGCAGCGGCTGTTCCTGTTCACCCGGGCCGACACGATCTACGGCGGCTCGGACGAGATCCAGCGCGACATCATCGCCGAGCGCGTGCTCGGCCTGCCCAGAGTGGAGCGGACGATGACCGGAGTGGAGCGGGGAATGACCGGAGCGGAGCGGGGATGAGGGGCGTCATATTCGACGGCGAGCGGCCCCGGGTCGTGGACGATCTGCAGGTGCGCGATCCCGGGCCGGGCGAGGTACTGGTCAACATCCGGGCGGCCGGGCTGTGCCACAGCGATCTGTCGGTGGTCGACGGGACGATCCCCTTCCCGGTGCCGGTGGTGCTGGGGCACGAGGGAGCGGGCGTGGTGGAGGCCGTGGGCGCGGGCGTGGGGCATGTGGTGCCCGGTGACCATGTCGCGCTGTCGACGCTGGCCAACTGCGGGGCGTGCGCGGAGTGCGATCGCGGGCGGCCGACGATGTGCCGCCAGGCGATCGGGATGCCCCGCCGGCCGTTTCGGCGGGGCGGCACCGAACTGTTCAGCTTCGCGTCGAACTCGGCGTTCGCGGAGCGTACGGTCGTCAAGGCGGTCCAGGCGGTGAAGATCGCCGAGGACGTTCCGCCGGCGTCGGCCGCGCTGATCGGGTGCGGGGTGCTGACGGGCGTCGGGGCGGTGCTGAACCGGGCCAGGGTGGACCGCGGGGAGTCGGTCGTGGTGATCGGGGCGGGCGGGATCGGCCTCAACGTGCTCCAGGGGGCGCGGATCGCGGGGGCGTCGGTGATCGTTGCGGTGGACGCCAACCCGGCGAAGGAGGCGGTGGCGCGGCAGTTCGGGGCGACGCACTTCGTCGATGCCTCGGCGGTGGCGGACGCCGTCACGGCGGTGAAGGAGATCCTGCCGGCCGGCGCCGACCACGCCTTCGAGTGCGTGGGCAGCACCCGGCTGATCCGGCAGGCGATCGATCTGCTCGACCGGCACGGCCAGGCGGTGCTGCTCGGTGTGCCCCCGGCCGCGGCGGAGGCCTCGTTCCTGGTGTCGTCGATGTATCTGGACAAGTCGATCCTGGGCTGCCGGTACGGGTCGTCGCGGCCGCAGCGGGACATCGCGCTGTACGCCCGGCTCTACCGCGAAGGGCGGCTGCTGCTGGACGAGTTGGTGACCCGGACGTATCCGGTGGAGGACTTCGCGAAGGCGGCGGACGACGCGCAGCGCGGACGGGTGGCGCGGGCGGTGCTGACGTTCGACTAGGGGGTGCCGCACCAGGCCTCCGGGCCACGTGCGGCAGCCCCTGGCCCGATCCTGGCGAACCCTGACCTTCTGGCCACTCGTTCGTACGGGTGAGCCGGACGAAGCTGCTCCGGTGACCCAGACACCTGAACTCCCCCTACGGGCGGCCGGCTCCCGCGAGGGGGGTGCCCCCGCACCCGCGCCCGCGCGGCGCCGGCGGCCGCACCGCGCCTGGTCCGTCGCCGCCGTCACCTTCCTCACCATCATCGGCGCGGCCGGTTTCGCCTCCCTCCCCAGTCTGCTGATCGACCCGCTGCACGCCGAGTTCCACTGGTCGCGCGCCACCATCGGCTTCGCGGTGTCGGTGAACCTCGCCCTGTACGGGCTGACCGCGCCGTTCGCCGCCGCGCTGATGGACCGGTTCGGCATCCGGCGGGTGGTCGCGGTCGCCCTGGCGGTGATCGCGACCGGCGCCGGCCTGACCGTCTTCATGACGGCGAGCTGGCAACTGGTGCTCCTGTGGGGCGTGCTGGTCGGCCTGGGCAGCGGCTCGATGGCGCTGGCCTTCGCCGCCACGGTCACCGGCCGCTGGTTCACCGAGCGGCGCGGGCTGGTCACCGGCATCCTCACCGCGGCCGGCGCCTCCGGCCAGCTGGTCTTCCTTCCGCTGCTGTCCTGGATCGTCGACCGGTACGACTGGCGGCCGGCCGCGGTGACCGTCGCGCTCGCCGCGCTGGCCGTCGTCCCCCTGGTGTGGCTGCTGCTGCGCGACCACCCGGCGGACGTCGGTCTGGCGCCCTACGGGGCGACGGAGTTCGTGCCCAAGCCGCCGCCGCAGCGGGGCGCGGCCCGGCGGGCGCTGCGGGCGCTGGTCACGGCGGCGGGTACGGGCCCGTTCTGGCTGCTCGCGGGCACCTTCGCGATCTGTGGCGCCACCACGAACGGCCTGGTCAAGACCCACTTCGTGCCGGCGGCGCACGATCACGGCATGCCGATGACGGCGGCCGCCTCGCTGCTCGCGGTGATCGGCGTCTTCGACATCGCCGGAACCATCGCCTCCGGCTGGTTCACCGACCGCTTCGACACCCGCCGGCTGCTGGCCGTCTACTACGCCCTGCGCGGGCTGTCCCTGATGTTCCTGCCGCTGCTGCTGTCCGACACGGTGCATCCGCCGATGGTCTTCTTCATCGTCTTCTACGGCCTGGACTGGGTGGCCACCGTCCCGCCGACCATCGCCCTGTGCCGCGAGCACTACGGCGAGGACGGCGCGATCGTGTTCGGCTGGGTCCTCGCCGCCCATCAGGTCGGCGCCGCCCTGATCGCCTTCCTGGGCGGCCTCGTCCGCGACGTCTTCGGCACCTACAACCCCCTCTGGTACGCCTCGGGCGCCCTGTGCGCCCTCGCGGCCCTGATGGCCCTGGTCATCCGGCGGCGGGGAGAGGCGGGGCGGGTGCGGCCGGCCGTGGTGTAGGGCCTGATCCATCGGACCGATCCCGGCCCCCGGTGTCAGGGTGCGTTTCCGGCCACTGGATGATCCCCGTGGGATGCGTCGGACGCGCGAGAGGCGGGCGGCGCGCGAGTGCGGACGGAGACGGGCGATGGCGATGACCTGGGACGGGGCGGGAGGGGCTCGGACGGCAGGGGGCGGTGGGTCGCTCCGCGACGTCTGGAGCGGCCGGGCCCTGGTGGTCTCGATGGCGGCGCTGTTCGCCGAGGCGGCCTGCGCGACGGCCGGGCTGGTCTTGTACGGCTTCACTCTGGAGGCGCCGGTCGGCAACCTGTTCCTGGCCGTCTTCATGTTCCCGGTCGCGGTCGTCCTCGGCGCGCTCTCCGGCCTGGTGCTGACGGCCACCCTGGTGCTGCCCACGCTGACGCTGGCGCGGTGGGCCGCGCGCCGGGCCGGGCGGCAGGGGCGGGTGCGGTGGTGGTGGACGGTGGCCGCCGCCCCCGTTTCGGCGGCCGCGGCGACCCTCGCGTACGGGGCGCTCCTCGCGCTGCTCACCCGCTCCGTGGGGCCGCCGGCGTTCTATCTGGCGTGCTGGGCGGCGCTGGCTGCGGCCGCCGTACCCGCCGCGCTGGTGGCCGACATCGCCACCAGGGGCACCGGGGCCCGGCGCACCATGCAGCTGGTCGTCGCCGTCGCGGGCAGCGGCCTGCTGACCGCTTTCGCGCTGGGGGGCCTGGGCGTGGCCGGCATGGTGACCGGGCTGCTGCCGGCGTACGAGCCGCCGCGGCTGGGCCGGGCCGAGCTGGTGGGCGTCTGGAAGGACGACGGCGGCGGCACTCTCGTCCTGCGCTCCGACGGGGTGGCGTCGGCCCAGCGCATGAGCCGGCCGAAGGACCGCTGCGCGGGCGTCGGCACATGGGAGCTGGAGCGGTTCATGGGCAAGGAGGAACTGCGGGTGGACGTCGCCGGCGACTGCCGGGGGCAGTGGCACATCGGCGGTACCGAGGAGCGGCCCACCCTCTACTACTTCCTGGGCGACCCCGACGCAGGGCACCGGCACGTGCTGACGCGGAAGTGACCGGGCCGGGCGCTCAGGGGCTGAAGTGCCCGAACCCGCCCCGGTGGAAGAGCAGCGGACCGGCTTCGGCCGCGCCGGGGTCCGTGCCGAGGGCTTCGACGCGGCCGACGACGATCAGGTGGTCGCCGCCGGTGTGCACCGCGTGGATCGTGCAGTCGATCCAGGCGGGGACGCCCGCGAGCCGGGGCGAACCGGTCGCGGGGGCCGGCCCGTAGGGGACACCGGCGAACTTGTCGGCGCCGCTGACCGCGAAGGCGCGGCACAGCCCGCCCTGGCCGGCGCCGAGGATGTTGACGCAGAACACCCCGGCGCGGGCGATCCGCGGCCAGGTCGTCGACGTGCGCGCCACCATGAACGTCACCAGCGGCGGGTCCAGGGAGAGCGAGGCGAAGGACTGGCAGGCGAAGCCGGCCGGGCCGGGCTCCGAGGGGGCGGTGACGACCGTGACGCCGCTGGCGAAGTGCCCCAGCACGGAGCGGAATTCGGCCGCGTCCAGCGGGGCGCGCTCGTCCTCGCGCACGGCGCGCAGCGCGGGCCGCGGGTGGGGTGCGGCGGGCGCGGGTGAGGGGGCCGTGGTCGGTGCGCCGACGGAGCGCAGATACCGCACGGCAGTGGCCGCCATTCCAGCGTGTCCCATCATGCCTTCATTGAATCTGATGGAGCGTCAGTTGTGAAGGCGGAGACGGCGACGGCCACCCGGACGTGTGGTTTGCCGATCGGTCGGGGCGATCTTCGGTGGATTCGCGGGAGATTGGGTAGCGGATCGCTGATTGTGCGTCGCCCGCATGGGTAGCGTCCACCTCGGCCGCGTCCGTAGCCGAGCACGGGGGAGAGTTCCGGTACATGGCCGATGCGACACCGTCGTCAGCTTCGTCTGCCGCGTCACCCACCTTCGACGAGGTCTTCTGCGGGCTGCTGCCCCGGCTCTACCGAAGAGCGGTGATGCTGGCCGGTTCCCGACAGTCAGCGGAGGACGTGGTGCACGAGGCGTACCTCAGACTCGCCGCCCGCCCGCAGCGCTTCCTCGCCCATCCGGAGCCGTACGCCTACGCCTTCACCGCCGTGTTGAACGTCGCCCGCGACGCCTACCGCAAGGACCGGCGGCAGGTGCTGGTCGACGGTCTGGAGGGGGTGGAGGAGGCGGGGGCGGCCGGCACCGGTGCGGCGCCCGGCGGCTGGGACGGCGGGGTGGAGCGCCGGCACGCCGAGATCGAGGCGGTGCGCCTGTTGGGGCGGTTGTCGCACCGGCAGGCCGGCATCGTCATCCTCGTCGACCTCGACGGTTACACCATCGACCAGGCCGCCAAGATCATGAAGGTGCATCGCGGCACCGCCGCCCGGCATCGCGCCCGCGCGCTGGACAGGCTGCGCGCCTACCTCGTTGAATCGGAGCACGGGCAGGCCGGGAGGTGAGCGGCACGGTGGGTGTGGGGCCACGGTTCGACGGCGGCGCCGGCGGTGCGGGCGGCGGCCCGGGCCCCGGCGGCGGCCGGGGCGACGGCGCCGGCGACGACGCTCAGGCGCTGCTGCGCGCCCAGCTGCGGCTGGCGGACGAGCAGATCGAGACCCCGCCGGGCCTGTGGAACCGCATCAAGGAGACCGGCCGCGAGCCCTCGCCCGCCGTGGTCGCGCTGCCCCGCCGACGCCCCTACGCGGTCGCGCTGGCGGTCGCCGCGGCGGTGGTCGCGGTGGCGCTGGGAGTGTGGTGGCTGGTGCGCCCCGGGCCGGTCGACGTGCGGCCGGCGGGGCCGCCCCGGACGGTGAAGATCACGGTCCACAACAGCGAGAAGGCCTGCCGGGCGGGCCGCCTGCTGGAGTGCGCGCTGCGACTGGCCAGGGACCCGTACGCCCCGTACGCGGCGCGCGACAACTCCGCCGGCCGGGTCTGGCACGGCGACGACCTGGCCGCCCGCTGCGTCGTCACCGACGGCCGCATGGTCCGCGACGAAGCCGGCATCACCTCCACCCGCTGGTACCTGGTCACCAGCGGGCAGGGGGTGCGGGGCTGGCTGCCGGGCGTGCGCACGCGCAACACGCGGGAGGTGCCCGTGTGCCCGGTGGAGGTGAGGTAGACCGGCGTGCCTTCCCGGCGGGGCGTCACCGGCCCCGGTAGGACGGGCCGCGCCGCTCCACGAAGGCGGCGACGCCTTCCTGGGCGTCCGCCGTCGTCATGGTGATCTCCTGGGCGGCGGCCTCGGCGGCGAACGCCGCGGCCCGGTCGGTCTCGAAGGAGGCGTTGACCAGCTGCTTGGTGAGGGCCAGCGCCCGGGTCGGGCCGGCCGCCAGCCGCTCGGCCCACTCCCGGGCCGTCTTCGCCAGCTCGCCGTCCGCGACGACCCGGTTCACCAGCCCCAGCCGCTCCGCCTCGGCGGCCGGCACGGCGTCCCCGAAGAACATCAGCTCCTTGGCGCGCTGCGGGCCGATCAGCCGCGGCAGGAGGTAGGCGCCGCCGCCGTCCGGGACCAGTCCGCGCCGGACGAACACCTCGATGAAACGGGCCGATTCGGCGGCCAGCACCAGGTCGCAGGCGAACGCGAGGTGGGCGCCGATCCCGGCCGCGGTGCCGTTGACCGCGGCGATCACCGGCTTCTCGCAGTCGAGCACCGCGCCGATGAACCGCTGGGCGCCGCGCCGGATCATCCGGGCGACATCGCCGGCCACCCGTTCGCCCGCCGGCGCCGAGCCGCGCAGATCCGCGCCGGCGCAGAAGCCCTTGCCGGTCGCGGTGATCACGACGGCCCGTACGTCCGGGTCGGCCGAGGCGTCGGCGAGCCGGCCGATGATGCGTTCGCGCTGGTCCCAGGTGAGGGCGTTGAGGGCTTCGGGGCGGTTGAGGGTGATCCACGAGACGCCGTTGTCAGTGGCGTGCAGTACCCATGAATCGACGGGGTCGGCGGCGGGGCCGGCGGGTCCTTCGTCATCGCCGCCGGCGGGCGGCTCGGCGGGTGGGGTGGAAGCGGGGGACGGGGAGGACGTCATGGGGGAGCGGCTCCAAAGGCTGCGGTCGGGATGCTTGTGGCGGTCGGGCGTGCGGCCGCTGCGGCGGTCGGCGGGGCGGGCGGCGGCGCGCGGGCCGGGGCGGGCGCGGTCAGTGGCAGACGGCGAGCGCGTCGAGGGCCACCGCGCCCTGTCCGCGCGGCAGGACCACCAGCGGATTGATGTCCAACTCGGCCAGTTCACCGCCCATTTCGAGGGCCATCCGCTGCACCCGCAGTACGACCTCGACGAGCGCGTCGGTGTCCGCGGGCGGTGCGCCGCGCACGCCGTCCAGCAGGGCGCGGCCGCGCAGTTCGCCGAGCATCGCGCGGGCCTGGTCCTCCCCGAAGGGCGGCACGCCCACCGCGACGTCCCGCAGCACCTCCACGAGCACTCCGCCCAGGCCGACGGTCACGGTCGGCCCGAAGAGGCTGTCGTGGGTGACGCCGACGACCATCTCGACACCGCGCTCGATCATCTGGCAGACCAGCACACCGTCCAGCGGGAGGTCCTCGTAGCGGGCGATGTCGATCAGCTCGCGGTAGGCGTCGCGGACCTGGCTGGCCGAGGTCAGCGCGACCTTGACCAGGCCGAGTTCGGTCTTGTGCGCCAGCTGCGGCCCGGAGGCCTTCATCACGACGGGGTAGCCGACCAGGCTCGCCGCCCGTACGGCCGCCGCCGCGCTGGTCACCAGCTGCTCGCGCGGGACCCGGATGCCGTAGGCGCGCAGCAGCTGCTTCGCCGCGTGTTCGCTGAGCTGCTGGCCCGGGCGCATCAGTGCCTGCGCCTTGCGCGCCGAGGGGGACACCGCGCGCGGCGCGTCGTCGAAGGGGGAGCGGTAGGCGGCGGCGAAGCGGTGGTGGTCGAGGTAGGCGCGGACGGCCGTGATGCAGTTGGCGAAGGTGCGGAAGGTCGCCACCCGCGAGGAGCCGAGCAGGGTGCCGCGGTAGGCGTCCTCCGTTCCCACCGGCGAGCCCCAGACCACACACACCAGCTTGTCCGTCCGCTCCGCGGCGTCCACGAGGTCCTGGGCGAGCTTGTCGCTCATCGGCGGGAAGGGGCCGGTGATCGGGCAGATCAGTACGCCGACGGACGGGTCGGCCAGGATCGCGTCGATGATCTTGCGGCCGCGCCAGTCGCCCACGGGGTGCCCGCCGTTGTCGATCGGGTTGGCGACGTTGAGGTAGTCCGGTATCCACTGGTGCAGCTCGGCCTGCTTGGCGGCGTCCAGGGTGGGCAGCCGCAGCCCCGCCGCGGTCGCCAGGTCGGAGAAGTGGGCGCCGGTGCCGCCGGAGATCGAATAGACGGCGATGCCCTCGGCGGCCGGCTTCCTGGCGCGGGCCAGCAGCGCCGCGGTGTCCTGCAGCTCGTCGAGCCCGTCGACCCGGATCACGCCGAACTGCCGCATCGCGGCGTCCACGACCTCGTCCGCGCCGGTGAGCTTGCCGGTGTGCGAGGCGGCCGTCCGGGCGCCGGTCTCGGTGCGGCCGACCTTGACGGCGACGACCGGGACCTTGTTGCGGGCCGCGCGGTCGGCGGCGAGCAGGAAGCTGCGCCCGTCCTTGAGGCCTTCGACGTATGCGGCGATGGCACCGACCTCGGGACGGGTGGCGAAGTAGGAGAGGAAGTCGGCGGTCTCCAGATCGGCCTCGTTGCCGGTGGGGGCCCAGTGGGAGAGGCGGATGCCCAGTTCCTGGAGCGTGAAGACGGGCCGGCCCTGGTGGCCCGACTGGGTGATCAGGGCGATGGCCGGGCCGTCGAGGTCGGCGCGGAACTCCTCGAAGGCGTTGAGGTTGGTGTTCGGGCCGAGCAGCCGCAGCCCGGAGCGTGCGACGGCCTCGGCGAGCCGGGCCTGGGCGACCGCGCCCCGCTCGCCGGTCTCGGCGAAGCCGGAGGCGAAGGCCACCGCGAACTTCACCTTGGCCTCGGCGAGTTGCTCGATGAGCGGCAGCGGATCGCCGACCAGCAGTACGGCGAGGTCGACGGGCTCCGGCAGCGCGGCGACGGAGGCGCAGCAGGGCCGCCCGAAGACCTGCGTCCGTCCCGGATTGACGGGGTGGAGCCGGGCGCCGACCCGCTCCGCCCAGGCGATCAGCTGGCGGGTGATGCCGGTGTTGGGGCGGCCTTCGGTGTCCGAGGCGCCGATCACGGCCACCGACTCGGGCCGGAAGAACCGGTCCAGGTCGGGCACCGGAGCGTGCAGTGGACGGCCGCTGACGTCCCGGTCGACCGCGGCCCCGGTGTCCGGCCCGTCGCCGCCGCGATGCGGCGCGCTCATACCGTGGACGGTGTGTGGTGGTTGCTCCCCACAGGCCACGACGCGGGCCGGCCGGGAGTGCGTGGTGAGGCTGCCGTGAGTCGATCCAAGCATCGCAGACGCCCGCTCCTGTGTGACGGCTCTCAGTTACCTGGCTGTATCGGCTGCATTACCTGACACTTAGTCAGGTTACTGAACTGACGCTACGTCAGGAATGGGGATGCGCAGGAAAGCTCGGCCGGCCGCGGCGCCGGGCCGGATCGAGTGGGGCCTCTTGCGCAGGCGCGGCCCATGAGCTGAACTGACGTACCGTCAGAATCGGTTGAGGGGTGTGCGGGATGCAGACGATCTGGCTCGGCGGGGCGGAGTGGCTGGCCGTGCTCCGCATCGGCCTCGGCCTGTGGTGGCTGGAGAGCTGGCGGCACAAGGACAAGAAGGGCTGGTTCGAGCGCGGTACGGGCATCGCCTGGGCGGCCGAGGTGGCCGGCAAGCACCGCTGGGGTGCGGTGCGCACCGGCTTCGACAAGGTCGTACGGCCCCGGCCCAAGGCGATGGCGTACGTCGTGGTCTACGCCGAGCTGGCGCTGGGACTCGGCCTCGTCCTCGGCTTCCTCACCCCGGTCGCGCTGGTGGGCGGCCTGCTGCTCAACCTGCTCTACCTGGTGCTGATGATCCATGACTGGGCCGAGCAGGGGCAGAACGCGATGATGGCCCTGATCTCCCTCGTCGCCCTGTTCGGCATGGGCTGGCAGACCTGGTCGCTCGATGCCGCCGTGGGGGTGTTCTCGTGACGGCCGGTGCCGGGGGGAGCGCGGCGGGGGCGGGTGCGCGCGGTGCCGGGCGGGAGATGGCGCACGGTGCGGCGAGGTTCGATCTGCCGGAGGTGGACGCCTTCACCCGGCCCTACTGGGACGCGGCGGCCGAGGGCCGGCTGCTGCTGCGGCGCTGCCGGGCCGAGGGGTGCGGTGCCGCCCACCACTACCCGCGCGAGTTCTGTCCGTACTGCTGGAGCGAGGAGGTCGGCTGGGAGCCGGCCGGTGGGCGCGCCACGCTCTACACCTGGTCCGTCGTGCACCGCAACGACCTCCCGCCGTTCGGCGACCGGGTGCCGTACGTCGCGGCCGTGGTCGACCTCGCCGAGGGGCCGCGGATGATGACCGAGATCGTCGACTGCCGGGAGACGGAGCTGCGGATCGGGATGCCGCTCCTGGTGCGGTTCCGCCGTGCGGGGGCGGCCGCCGCAGGCGGTGCCGGTGCGGCCGGCGGCCTCGCCGTGCCCGTCTTCCGGCCCGCCTGACCCCGGCCGGGCCCGCAGCGGGGCCCGGAGCGGGGCCCGGAGTCGGGGTCGGGATGAATACGGTGGCGGCCCGGCCGGGGGCCGCGTCATGCTGGAGCCGTGCTGATCCGTGAGGCGACCGCGGCCGACTGGCCCGCCATCTGGCCCTTCTTCCACACCATCGTGGCGGCCGGCGAGACCTACACCTACCCGCGCGACCTCGACGAGGTGGCGGGCCGGGAGATGTGGCTGCTGCGGCCGCCCGGCCGCACGGTCGTCGCCGTCGACGACTCCGGGACGGTCCTGGGCACGGCCAAGATGAACCCCAACCACATGGGCGGCTCCGCGCATATCGCCGGCGCCAGCTTCATGGTCGACCCGCGGTACGGCGGACGCGGCGTGGGGCGGGCGCTGGGGGAGCACGTACTGGCCTGGGCCCGGGCCGAGGGCTATCGGGCGATGCAGTTCAACGCCGTCGTGGAGACCAACACCGGCGCCGTCGCCCTCTGGAGGTCCCTGGGCTTCACGGTCATGACCACCCTCCCCGAGGGCTTTTGGCACCCCACCAAGGGCTATGTGGGGCTGCACATCATGTACCGGCGACTGTGAGTGTGGCGGTGACACCGGGACGGCGCCTGCCAGGAACGAGCCACCCGCCCCGGGATCACGGTGCCGACGGACCCCGAGCCTCGCGGGCCGCGGACGTGAGGGACATGTCCGAGTAGCGGTCGCCCGCCACCTGCCCGGCGATCGGCTCCAGCAGCGCCAGCTCGTCGGCGGTCAGCAGGATCCGGGTGGCCGCGGCGTTCTCAAGGAGGCGGCTGCGCCTGCGCGTTCCGGGGATCGGCACCACGGTCAGGCCGTGCGCCTGCGCCCGCTGCTGCACCCAGGCCAGGGCGATCTGCGCGGTGGTGGCGCCGTGTTCGGCTGCGATCTTGTGCAGGGGCGCCAGGAGAGCGGTGTTCGCCCGGGCGTTGTCGCCGCTGTAGCGGGGCAGCGACTGCCGGAAGTCGCCGCCGGAGAGGTCCTTGCCCGCGTCGCTGAAGGCGCCGGTCAGAAAGCCCCGGCCGAGCGGCGAGTACGGCACGAAGGCGACACCGAGGGCGGCGGCCGCCCCCACCGCGCTGTGCTCGACGTCCCGGCTGAAGACCGACCACTCCGACTGCACGGCGGTGATCGGGTGCACGGCGTGCGCCTCGCGCAGCTCGGCACCGGTGACCTCGCTGAGGCCCAGGTGCTTGACCTTGCCCTCCCGCACCAGCTCCGCCATCGCGCCGACGGACTCGGCGAGCGGGACGGCGGGGTCGCGGCGGTGCATGTAGTAGAGGTCGACGACCTCGACGTCCAGGCGGCGCAGGCTCGCCTCGACGGCCCGCTTGATGTAGGCGGGATCGTTGCGCAGGGCACGGTAGGCCGGGTCGTCGGCCCGGTACTCGATGCCGAACTTGGTGGCCAGAGTGATCTCGTCGCGGTGCGCGGCGACGAACGGCGCGAGGAACTCCTCGTTGGCGCCGACACCGTACATGTCGGCGGTGTCGATGAGGGTGACGCCCGCCTCGACGGTGGCCTCCAGGGTGTCGCGGGCCGCCGCGTCGTCGGTCCGCCCGTATGCGGCGCTGATGCCCATCGCGCCGAAGCCCTGGACGCCGACGAGGGGGCCGTCACCGCCCAGCTCGACCTTGCTGATCCGTTCGATGGCGTTGTCCATGACGGCGCTCAGGCCCCTTCCGGCGCCCGGCGGGCACCCGCATAAAAGTTGATCTTGGCGTTGAGCACGGTGAGGGTGTCCTGCAGTTCCGAGATGCGCGCGACGACCTCGTCCCGGGCGTGCTCCAGCACCGACTGCCGTTCGCCGTAAGTGTCCTCGCCCTCGCGGACCAGCTCCGCGAAGCGGACCATGTCCGCGACCGGCATTCCGGTCAGCCGCAGCTTGCCGACGAAGGCGAGCCAGTCCAGGTCCCTGTTGTGGAAGCGGCGTTGACCGGTGTGCGACCGCTCCACGTGCGGCATCAGGCCGATCTCCTCGTACCAGCGCAGGGTGGGCGCGCTGAGCCCGGTGTGCGCCGCGACCTCGCGGATCGTGTAGTGGTCCTGGCCGTCGGGGCGCGGATGGTCCTGTCCCGCGGACACACAGACGTCCACGGGCGGGGACTTCACGGACGTGCTGTCGATCACCGTCATGCCGGTCACGCTAGGACCTTCAAGTGCACTTGAAGCAAGTGCCTCCGTGCGGCCTCTCGGGAGCCGGCCACCCGCTACGTGCCCGGCGTTCTGCCGCGCCCGCGGCCCGACGCCTCACGGCCAGAGCAGCTCCCGGGTCCAACTGCCGTCTGTGTAGCGGTAGTTGAGGCGCAGGTGTCGGCGCAGTGCGTCGCCCTGGAAGAACTCGACCTCCTCGGGGTGCAGCACGTACAGCGTCCAGCTGGGCACCGCCGCGTCCGGTTCCCGCTGTGCGCGCTCCCAGGCGGCCTTCGAGGCGCGGGTCAGCTCCTCGACCGAGTCCAGTACCTCGCTCTGCCGGCCGACCAGCGCCGCGGCCAGCGCGCCCGTCGAGCGGCGGTGCAGATCGGCCGCGCTCTCCTCGGGGCCCGCCGCGGTCACCGTCCCGCCGACCCGCACCTGGCGGCCGACCGCCGGCCAGTAGAAGCCGAGCGCCGCCCGCGGCCGGGCCGCCAGTTCGCGGCCCTTGCGGCTGCCGCGGTGCGAGGCGAAGTGCCAGCCGCGCTCATCGGCGTCGTGCAGCATCAGGGTCCGTACGGAGGGGTCGCCGGCCGCGTCCGCGGTGGCGAGGGTCATCGTGTGCGGCTCCGGCTGGCCCGCTTCGGCGGCCTCCCGCAGCCACTGGCGGAACAGCGGCAGCGGCTCGGCCGGTGCCCCCGCCGGGTCGAACGCGGGCAGTTCGCAGTCCCAGACCCGCAGTCCGCGCAGCAGCTCGCGGAACGCGCGGGCGGCGGCGTCCGCCTCGCCGGTGGGGGCCGCGGGGCCGGCGGGGCCGGCGTCCGGTGTGTCCTGGTGCGCGGGGTGATCGCTCATGTCAGGCAGCGTACGTGCGGTCCGCGGCGGCCGGCACGGGAGCGGCCGCCGCCCGTGCGGGAACCCGCTCCCGGCCGGGCAGCGGATAGTCCTTGAGCGTGATCGCACGGGCGCCCCGCTGCACGTCCTCCGCGACCTTCTTCGCCACGAAGTTCTTCCACGGCATGTACGGCAGGATCCGCAGCATCAGATGCCGGAGGCGGATCTGCCCCCGGGTGTCCGCCGTCATCTCCTTCGCGAACTTCCGCGCCAGGGCGTGATTGACCGCGACATAGCCGCGCATCTCCGACTCGTAGCGCGCGAAGGCCGCCTCCGGCTCCCCTCCGGCCGCCAGCTCCCCGGCCAGGACGTACGCGCCGACCAGTGCCATCCCCGTGCCCTGCCCGGACGCCGGCGAGGCGCAGTGCGCGGCATCGCCGAGCAGCACCACCCGCCCGCGCGACCAGCGGTCCATCTCGATCAGATGCAGCCCGTCGAAGTAGAGGTCGTCCGCCTCGCGGGCCGCTTCGAGGAGCCGCGGGACCTGCCAGCCGACGCCTTCGAACGCGCCCTGGAGCAGGGCCAGTTGGGACGCGCGGTCGCGGTGGTCGTAGGTCAGGCGGGGCGAGCGGAAGACCAGCAGCCCGGTGGCCCGCGGATCACCGGCGGAGCTGTAGGCGCAGATCAGCTTGCCGGGTACGGCGTGGTACAACTCCTCGCGGTCCAGGCCGAGTTCGTTCGGCATGGCGAAGGCCGAGATGTACGCGCCGAGGTGCCGTACGAACTGCTCCTCCGGGCCGAAGGCCAGGCGCCGGACGGTCGAGTGCAGGCCGTCGGCGCCGACGACGAGGTCGAAGCGGCGCTGGGCGCCGTGCTCGAAGGTGACGTCGACGCCTGCCGGAGCGGGGGCCGTGTGGCCGCCCGGGAACGGTGCGCCGGAGGTGCTCGCGGCCGCCGGTGTGACCGGGGTGATCGAGGTGATCGAGTCGCCGAAGAGGTACTCGACGTCGCGGCGGGTGCGCTCGTAGAGGATGCGGGCCAGGTCGCCGCGCATGATCTCGTCGTCGCGATCGACCCGCGCGCCGAAGATGTCGGCCGGGAGGGTGGCGATCCGCTTGCCGTCGTCGTCCACGTACGCGCCGGTCTGCATGTCCGTACTGGCGCGCCGGATGTCCTCCAGGATCCCCATCCGCTCGACGACCTCGATCGCGGCGCCCCGGATGTCGACCTTGTAGCCGCCGGTCCGCAGTGCGGGGGCGCGCTCGACGACGGTCACCGCGAAGCCGTGGCGGTGCAGCCAGTAGGCCAGCGCCGGGCCGGCGATGCTCGCGCCGGAGATCAGCACGGTGCGGGGTGCGGTGCGGGGGCCGGTGCTGGTGCGGGCGTGCGGGGCGGTTCCGGGCATGGCGGGGTTCCCTTCGGGCGTGGGGTGGTGGTGCACATGAGTGGGCTGCGTCGCGCGTCGCGGCGCTCGGTCGTGGTGCGCTCGCCGACCGGCGCCTCGACTATACGAGCGTCTTAAACGCTTGTCTATGACGCTTGTATAGACGGGCCCGGAAAATTGTTCGCCCTGTGCCGCCGCCCCTCGCTAGGCTCGCCGCATGCACCACTTCCACCAGATCTACGGCTAACACGGCCGAGGGCGGTCGTCCGCCCCGCCCGCACACCCAGGCGTGCCCGGTGCGCCGCCGACCTCCGGTCGGTGCTGCGCGCCGCCGCCCGGGTCGTCGGGCATGCCGTGTTCCCCTCCGTGACTTCTGTGATGAAGGAAGTGCTCTGCCATGTCCCGTACCGCCCATATCGCCATGCTCGGCTCGCCCATGGCCAGCCATGTGCTGCCCAGCCTGGAGATCATCAAAGAGCTGGTGGCCCGCGGCCATCGCGTCACGTACGCCAACAGCGACCACGCGGCCGCACTGATCGCCCCCACCGGCGCCGAGTTCGTGCGCTGCACCACCACCCTGCCGGTCGTCGAGAACGACTGGCCCCAGGACCCCGTCGCCGCGAGCTCGCTCTTCCTCGACGAGGCCGTCGAGATGCTGCCGCAGCTGCGGGCCGTCTACGACGAGGACCCCGCCGACCTCTACCTCCACGACGTCTGCTCGTTCGCCGCCCGCGCCCTGGCCGAGTCGCAGGGCCGCGACCTCGTCCAGCTCTCCCCGACGTTCGTGACGTGGGAGGGCGCCCAGGAGGAGATCGCCGCCGCCTACGCCGCACTGCCGGGGGCGCAGGCCTACCAGGACCGGTTCGGCGCCTGGCTCGCCCGGAGCGGCGCGGTGACCACGGACGTGGCGGAGTTCTCCGGCCGGCCGCGCCGGGCGCTGGCATTGATCCCGCGGGCCATGCAGCCGCACGCGGACCGGGTCGACGCCGACGCCGTGAGCTTCGTCGGGCCGTGCCTGGGCAGCCGTGCGGAGCAGGGCGGCTGGGTCCGGCCGGCCGGCGCGCGGAAGGTGCTGCTGGTCTCCCTCGGCTCGGCGTACACGCGGCAGCCGGAGTTCTACCGGCAGTGCGTGGCGGCCTTCGGGGACCTGCCGGGCTGGCACGTGGTGTTGCAGATCGGCAAGTACGTCGACCCGGCGGAGCTGGGGACGGCGCTCCCGGCGAACATCGAAGTGCGGTCGTGGGTACCGCAGTTGGCCGTCCTGGAGCAGGCGGACGCGTTTGTGACGCATGCGGGGATGGGCGGCAGCGGTGAGGGGCTGTACACCGGGGTGCCGATGATCGCGGTGCCGCAGGGCGCCGAGCAGTTCGTCAACGCCGACCGGCTGGTCGAGCTGGGTGTCGCCCGCCGTATCGACACCGCTGACGCCACGGCGGAGGCGTTGCGTACGGCCCTGGTGGAGCTCACGGCCGATCCGCGGGTCGCCGCGCGTTCGGCCGAGCTGCGGGCCGAGGTCCGCGCGCAGGGCGGCGCGCGTCGGGCCGCGGACCTGATCGAGGAGCGGTTGGGCTGACGGCACAGGGGGGGGGGGGGGGGGGGGGGGGGGGGGGGGGGGGGGGGGGGGGGGGGGGGGGGGGGGGGGGGGGGGGGGGGGGGGGGGGGGGGGGGGGGGGG
>NZ_JBWKCJ010000009.1:0-58428 GCF_056436545.1 Streptomyces sp. NPDC043738
GGGTGGGGTGGAAGGGGCGGGGCCGGAGAACCGGGAGTTGTTGGCTTTGCTCCGGGGGGGGGGTTTTTTTTTTTTTTGCGGGGGGGTGGTGGGGGTGTGGGGTGCGCGGGCAACGCCCCCCCGGCCCACCGTCCGGGCCGGATCCGGGTCAGGTCCGGATCCGGCCCGGGGTCAGGACTTGAGCGGCTTGATCGCGGTGGGCGCGTGACCCGGCTCGGTCGCGATCTCCTCCCACTCGTTGACGCTGGCGATGTCCGTGCCGCTCATCGAGATGTTGGTGATCCGCTCCAGGATTGCCTCGACGACGACCGGGACACGGTGCTCGGCGGCCAGCTTCTTGGCCTGCTCGAACGCGGCACCCAGCTCGTTGGGGTCGGTGACCCGGATGGCCTTGCAGCCCAGCCCCTCGGCGACCTTGACGTGGTCCACGCCGTAGACGCCCAGCTCCGGCGAGTTGATGTTCTCGAACTCCAGGTTGACCTGGAAGTTGATGTCGAGGTTGCGCTGCGCCTGGCGGATCAGGCCCAGGTAGGCGTTGTTCACCAGGACATGGACGTAGGGGATCTTGTGCTGGGCGCCGACGGCCAGCTCCTCGATCATGAACTGGAAGTCGTAGTCGCCGGAGAGCGCGACGACCGGCGTCTCCGGGTCGGCGGTGGCGACACCCAGCGCGGCCGGGATGGTCCAGCCCAGCGGGCCGGCCTGGCCGCAGTTGATCCAGTGGCGCGGCTTGTAGACGTGCAGCATCTGGGCGCCGGCGATCTGGGAGAGGCCGATGGTGGTGACGTAGCGGGTCTCCGGGCCGAAGGCCTTGTTCATCTCCTCGTAGACGCGCTGCGGCTTCATCGGGATGTTGTCGAAGTGCGTACGACGCTGCAGCTCGGCCTTGCGCTCCTGGGTGGAGGCGGCCCACTCGCCGCGGTCGGGCAGCTTGCCGGCGGCCTTGAGCTCCTTGGCCACCTCGACGAACAGCTCCAGCGCGGCCTTGGCGTCCGAGGCGATACCGAAGTCCGGGGCGAAGATCTTGCCGATCTGGGTCGGCTCGATGTCGACGTGGACGAACTTGCGGCCCTGGGTGTAGACGTCCAGCTTGCCGGTGTGGCGGTTGGCCCAGCGGTTACCGATGCCCAGGACGAAGTCGGACTCCAGGAAGTTCGCGTTGCCGTAGCGGTGCGAGGTCTGCAGGCCGACCATGCCGGCGTTCAGCTCGTGGTCGTCGGCGAGGATTCCCCAGCCCATCAGGGTGGGCACGACCGGGGTGCCGGTCAGCTCGGCGAACTCGACCAGCAGCTCGGAGGCGTCGGCGTTGATGATGCCGCCACCGGCGACGATCAGCGGACGCTCGGACTCGTTGAGCAGCGCGATCGCCTTCTCGATCTGCGCCCGGGTCGCGGCGGGCTTGAAGGCCGGCAGCGGCTCGTACGTCTCGGGGTCGAAGTCGATCTCGGTCAGCTGGACATCGATCGGCAGGTCGATCAGGACCGGGCCCGGACGTCCGGAGCGCATCAGGTGGAAGGCCTGCTGGAAGACACCGGGGACCTGCGCGGCCTCCATCACGGTGGTCGCGGCCTTGGTCACCGGCTTGGCGATCGAGGCGATGTCGACGGCCTGGAAGTCCTCCTTCTGGATCACCGCGGTCGGCGCCTGGCCGGTGATGCACAGGATCGGGATGGAGTCACCGATCGCGGAGTAGAGGCCGGTGATCATGTCCGTGCCGGCCGGGCCGGAGGTGCCGATGCAGACGCCGATGTTGCCCGGATGCGTGCGGGTGTAGCCCTCCGCCATGTGCGAAGCGCCCTCGACGTGGCGAGCCAGCGTGTGATCGATCCCGCCCGCACCCTTGAGCGCTGCGTAGAAGGGGTTGATCGCGGCACCGGGCACTCCGAAGGCGTTGGTCACGCCTTCGCGCTTGAGGATCTCCACCGCGGCACGGGCGGCTGTCATTCGAGGCATCGAGTACTCCTGCGTCGACCTGTCACGGGCACGCTCCGGCGAAGGACCGGAGTTCCTTAATTCCGCATCATGGAATTAATGTTTTGCTTTATGGAAGGAAGTTAGAGCGCGCCGCATCGCCCGTCAAGGGGAGGACGGGCGGCTGATGACCGAATGTCCGCGATCGCACGAGTTGGGCGGGCGACGCGAGGCACGGACACCCCGGACATCCGGCGGGCAGGCAGGCAAAAGGGGCCCCACCCCCTACGGGGTGGAGCCCCTGAGTCGCCGCGGAAGACCGCCGCCCGCCGCCCCTGGTGCTACGGCACCGTGGGCGAAGGGACCTGGTAGGAGCTGGTCCGGTAGCGGCTGCGGAACTCGGCCAGGAGCTCGTCGGTCGCCTCGGCTCCGGCGCTCACGGCGGCGTGGACGTCGCGGAAGTAGTTCTCGTAGCCGGCGGGCGTGTAGAGGCACAGGGCACGCACGGGGACCGTTCCCGCGTTGCGGAAGCCGTGCGGGGTGCCCCGGGTGGCGGCGAGCAGATGGCCGGGGCCGGCCGTCACCTCACCGTCGCCGGTGTGGAGCGTCAACTCCCCCTCGACGACGTAGAAGTACTCGTCGTGCCCGTCGTGCACATGCGGTCTGGCGCCTATGGTGCCGGGCGCGAGGCGGAACTCCTCGAAGGAGAAGCGCCCGCCGGTGTGCTCACCGGTGAGCTTGAAGAAGTGCTCGACGCCGGCGACGTCGAGGAGTTCACCGTCCTGAGGGCGGCGCAACAGCGGACGGGCGGGAGTCATGGCCTCATCAGTCATGGCGGCATTGTGGCCCAGTCGACCCGCGTTGCGGCCCGAACCGTCCTCAACGGGCGCACACCGGACGGGATCCGCTCACCACGGCACTGCGAGCAACCCCCTCACCGCACACGGATCAGCCGAGGCGGAGCCCACTGCGGAACTCACTTCAGGACCCATGTCAGTCGAGGCAGAACTCGTTGCCCTCGGGGTCGGCCATCACGATGTGCCCGGCGCCGAGCGGAGGAGCGGGCTCGAAGCGACGCAGCCGGGTGGCGCCGTGGGAGACGAGCCGCCCGGCCTCCTCTTCCAGGGCCGCCATCCGCGCGTCGCCCGCAAGCCCTGGGGCGGCCCGCACGTCGAGGTGCACACGGTTCTTGGCCTGCTTGCGCTCGGGCACCCGCTGGAAGAACAGCCGCGGCCCGGATCCCTCGGGGTCGACCACCGCCGAGGCGTCGTTACGTCTCTCGGGCGGCACCCCCATCGCCTCCAGGGCCTGGTCCCACGACTCGAAGCCCTCGGGCGGGTCCTGCAGCCGGTAGCCGAGGGCCTCGGCCCAGAACGCCGCCGTCCCGGCCGGGTCGGCGCAGTCGAAAGTGATCTGGATGTCGCGGGCCATCTCAGCTCGCCTCCCGGCGGGTGTGCAGGTGGAGGTCGCGGAGCAGGCACACCTCGGACAGATGGTGGATCAGCTCGCGGTTGATGTGCAGCACCAGCGCCGCCATAGGACGCTCGCCGTACGGCGCCTCCGCCTCCCCGCACGGGCGCGCGAGGCCGGCTTCACCGAGGGACTCGACCCCGGCCAGCCATGTGGCGTACTCCGCGTCGAGCTGAGCCAGCGCCTCGGCCGCGGTCTCGGCGTACGCGAACGACTGGTAGTCGGTGGCCGCGCGACCGAAGTGCGCGGCGTTGCGCATCGCGAGCACGCCGACGATCACATGCCCCAGTCGCCAGGCGATCGTCGTGAACGGTCGCGGATCGGGCTCCGGCATCGCGAAGTCGATGGTCATCGCGCCGGACCCGGCCCGCACCGGTGCGGTGCCGGTACCGCGCGGGCGCACGCTCCAGCAGCCGGGCGCCGGCTCCCAGAAGTACTCGTCGTCGGTGAGCCCTTCGAGGCGGTCGCGCAACTGGTTCGTCCAGTGCCAGGAGAGCTGGTCTCTGAGCAGGGGATTCCACGTCTGGTCGGTCATGGCTCCAGCCTTGCGCATATAGCGGACAGCTTCGTTCCGTGAAGCGTGAAACGATGCGCGCATGACCGTTGAGGCGACGACCGAACGGGTGCTGCGGCTGCTGGCGCTGCTGCAGCGCCGAGCGTCCTGGACCGCCGCCGAGCTCGCCGCCGAGCTGGGGGTCACCGACCGCTCGGTGCGCCGCGACGTGGAGCGGCTGCGCGCGGTCGGCTACCCCGTGCACGCGACGGCGGGGGTCGGCGGCGGCTACCAGCTCGGTGCGGGCACCCGGCTGCCGCCGCTGCTCCTCGACGACGAGGAGGCGATCGCGACGGCCGTGTCCCTGCGGCTGGCGTCGGGCGGCACGGTCGCCGGGGCGGGCGAGGCGGCGCTTCGGGCGCTCGCGAAGCTCGACCAGGTGATGCCGCCCCGGCTGCGCGCCGAGGTGCGGGCCGTCCACGGCGCCACCGAGACCCTCGTCGGCCCCGGGGTCGAGATCGACGCGGAGCTGCTGGTGACGCTCGCGCGGGCCTGTCGCGACGCCGTACGGGTGCGCTTCGGCTACGCCGGCCGCGACGGCGGGGAGCGCGAGCGCACGGTCGAGCCGGTGCGGATGGTCGCCACCAGCCGCCGCTGGTACCTGATGGCCTGGGACGTCGACCGCGACGACTGGCGCACGTTCCGGCTGGACCGGATGCGCGAGGTGGTGGCGACGACCTGGCGCTTCCGGACGAGGGAGCATCCGGACCCGGTCGCCCATGTGCAGCGGTCCGTGACCGAGGCGCCGTACCGGTACCTCGCCCGGGTGCGGGTGCACGCCCGGCCCGACCAGGTACGGGAGTTGGTGCCGCCCCAGGTGGGGCGGGTCGAGGAGGAGCGCGACGGCTGGTGCGTGCTCGTCGCCGGTGGGGACGACCTGGACTGGCTCGCCCTGCACGTGGCCCGGCTGGGGTTCGAGGCGGAGGTGCTTCAGCCGCCGGAGCTGCGGGAGGCCGCCGCCGTGCTCGCCCGCCGCCTCACGGCCATGGCCGGGACCGGCTGACCGTTTCAGGTCCCCCAAGCGGAACGCGCGACCGGCAACTGTCGGCCGAATTCCTTGCCACCGCGCCGCAACACCGAGCGGTCAATGTCGCGAAGAGGCACCCGGAGCCGGCGGAGTCGGGTACTACTTCAGCAAGGATTTCTCCGAACTCGACGATCTGGATGATCTGTCCGGGCTCGATGATCGATGGGATGACGGTGGCCGATCTCGCGGAGTCCGTCGAATCGGTGGAGCAACTCGCCGCGGTCTGGCGTGCCATGGTGCTCGACCGCGATGCGGGTGCTGATGTGCGCGACCTGCCGGGGCTCGCCGTCCGCTGGGCCGACTGCCGTTTCGCCTTCTGGAACTGCGTCGCCCTGACCGACGTGGGCGCGGACGCAGAGCTCCTGGGGCAACGTCTGGGCCGGGCGGCGGACATCATGCGCGCCAAGAAGCAACCGGGCTTCCTGTGGCTCTTCGAAGACCTTCTCGACGACTCGGCTCGCGCCGTGCTGGGGCCGGCGGCCGAGCGGGCGGGCCTGCGGCACGCCTTCCCCGGTACCGGCATGGCCGGCGACCTGCTCCCCCTCCCCGAGCCGGTCCACCCCGATCTGACGTTCGTGCGCGTGACGACCGACGAGCAGTTGTGCGCCTATGCGGACCTCAACTCGCGTGCGTACGGAATGTCCTTGGCGGACGGCCGCGACGGGCTCCTCGGATCCACGCGCTGGAAGAACGAGGTGTACGCCTACCTGGGCATGCGGGGCGACGTGCCGGTGGCGTGCGCCGGTGCCGTCGAAGCAGACGGGCGCCTCTTCGTCGTTCTCGTCGCCACGGCCCCGGAGTGGCAGCGCAGAGGCTACGGCGAGGCGGTCACACGCAAGGCGCTGTACGAGGGCGCCCGCGCCACCGGACTGACCCGTGCCACCTTGCACGCGACCGTCGCCGGCGCCCCCGTATACCCGCGTATCGGGTTCACACCGAACTCACCGATCCACTTCTACGGTCTGAAGGGTTGAACCGGCGGCGCCTTGCCCCGCCCCGCTAGCGGGACAGCCGCAACCCCGTGACCAGATCCGGGCGGATCCGCAGCGCGTGGGCCATCCGGTGGTCCGTCCAGGGGTGCAGCAACGCCTGGTAGTGCGCCAGGTCGTCGGGGTCGGTCACCAGGTGGCAGTAGCCGGTCACCACCACGCTCCAGCCGCAGTGGGTGGCCGGGTCGATGGCGTCGGCCTCGTAGGCGACGACCACCCCCTCGTCCTCCGCGTGCTCGGTGAGGCTGGTCAGGGCCGCGCCCTCGTGGGTGCGGATGATCACCTCGCCGTGGTGGAGGAGGTGGTTGACGGGGCGGATGGCCGGCAGCGCGTTCTGGGTGAAGACGATCCGGCCCAGCGACACGCTGCCCAACAGGCGGAGGGCCTCGGCACGGTCCAGTTCGGTGCTGCGGCGGGAGGCTTCGCGGTCGGCCCGGGCCACCGGCGCGGAGTCGATGGCGGTCCCGGTGGTGTGCCGGGCCGGGATGTCGTTCACTGCGTGCTCCCTGTCCTGGTGACACTGCTGATGCACTGAGCTGTCGGCCAGTAGACGCCACTCGGCGGCCACCCACCAGGGCCGTTCGGCCCGCCTCGGGCGGCGCGGCCGGAATGACCGTGCGACGTTCAGGGCCGGGTCGGCGTCACCGCGCCGCTCCGGCCACCGTGCCGTCCACCGTGTGCGCCGGGCGGCGGTCGGCCGGCGGGGTCAGTACGTCCGGGACCGGGTCGTGGCGGATCTGGTCGGCCGACATGCCGGCCGCGGTCAGCCGCGCGACCGTGGCACCGACCATGGCCGGCGGACCGCTGACGAAGGCGAGGTGCTGCGACCACCGCCGGTCGCGCGCCACCGCCTCGGCCAGGGGCCCGTATTCGGACAGCGGGTCGCTACTGCCCGGGGCGACGTCCTCGTCCAGCACCCGGACCACCCGCAGTCGGTCGTGACGCGTCGCCAACCGGGTCAGCGCCACGGCGTCGTACAGCTCGGCGCGGCTGCGGGCGCCGACGAAGAGGTGGACCCGTCCGGCCGGGCGCTGCGGAAGACCGGCGGTTCCTCGGCGGCGTCCCTCCCACTCCTCCAGGAGCGCCTTGATCGGAGCCCAGCCCGTGCCGCCCGCCACCATCAGCAGATCGCGGGAGCGGTCCTCGTCCCGGAGCGTCATCGTGCCGTGCGCCGGTCCCAGCCGCAGCGTGTCGCCGACCCGGGTGCCGCCGACCAGGGTCTCGCTGACCCCGCCGGGGCCGGTCCGCCGGACGTGGAGGGCCACCTCGCCGTCGGGCCCCGGCGCCGACGCGAGGGAGTAGTGCCGCCACGCCTGCGGCATCAGCGGCGAGGCGACCGCCGCGTACTGGCCGGCCCGGTAGGGATACGGCTCGTGCGGCCGCACCCGCAGCACCGCGAGGTCCGGGCGGCGCCGCTCGTGCACGGTCACCGTCCCCTGCCAACAGGGGGGTTCGGCGAGCGCGGCGTCGGCACCCTCGACCATCGACGCGACGGCGAACCGCAGCATCCGCACCCACGCCTGTTCCACCGCCTCGGCCCAGCGGGGCCCGGCGGTGCTCCGCAGCGCCGCGCACAGCGCCGTCTCGAACGCCTCGTAGTGCACCGGACGCACCCCGAGCTTGCGGTGGTCATGACCGAGCTGCCGGAAGTAGGCGGCCACCTCGCCGGGGCGGTGCAGATTCTCGATCAGGTACCAGAAGGCGCGGGCCAGATGGGCGCGCTGGAACTCCATGGACGCGGGGAACAGCGATCGCAGGTAGGGCCACCGGGCGAACATCTCGTCGTAGAGGCGGGCGATGAGGTCGCCGAACGGCGTGACCAGGTCGAGGTACTGGGTGATCAGGCGCTGGTCCGCCGCACCGTCGTAGGCGGCGGGCGTTAAGTCCGGCGCGGGTGACCGACCCTGGCCGAGGATGCGCTGCCGCAGCCGCATGGCGTCGTGGCGGGCGAGCAGGGCGTGGTACTCGCCGCCGACGGTGTCCGCGGCGGGGCATCCGGGCGGTAGGGCCGAAGCGGAACGCGGGGGCTGGTACGGCTGAGAGGGCTGGTGCACGGGATCGACCTCCTGACGGGGGGCGTCAGTATCGCAACGCGGTGCCGTGCCCTAAGGGCCCCGATCCCCCAGGGCCGTTCGGCCCTTGCGCCGGGCGCCAGGCGCGACGAACCTCGTGGTCGGGACCCTTGTGCCCCGCCGAACCGCGAGAACCACAGAGCGAGAGTGCATGAACCAGCAGCCCGTTCACCCTGCCCCCGCCGGTGCCCCCGATGCGCCGCTGCGCGTCTTCATCCTCGACGACCACGAGGTGGTCCGCCGCGGAGTACGGGATCTTCTGGAGGCGGAGGAGGACATAGAGGTCGTCGGGGAGGCGGGGGACGCCCGGCAGGCCCTCGCCCGGGTGCCGGCGATCCGGCCGCAGGTGGCCGTCCTCGACGTCCGGCTCGGCGGCACCGGCGGGCCCGAGAGCGACCACGAAGGGATCGAGGTCTGCCGGGAGTTGCGGGCCCGCATGCCGGAGCTGGCCTGTCTGATGCTGACGTCCTTCGACGACGACGAGGCGCTGTTCGACGCCATCATGGCCGGGGCGGCCGGCTACGTGCTCAAGCAGATCGACGGCAGTGCGCTGGTGCACGCGATCCGCACGGTCGCTGCGGGGCAGTCGATGCTGGATCCACGCACCGCGACGCGGGTGATGGAGCGGTTGCGCGACCCGGGCCGGGGCCGGCCGGCCGAGACGGAGACGTCCGAACTCGGCCGGCTCTCACCGCGCGAGCGGGAGGTACTGGACCTGATCGGCGAGGGTTTGACGAATCGTCAGATCGCGGACCGGCTGTTCCTCTCGGAGAAGACGGTCAAGAACCGGGTGTCCGCGATCCTGTCCAAACTGGGCGTGGGCCGCCGGGTCCAGGCGGCGATGGTCGTCGAACGGCTGAAGGGGCCACGGGCGTGACCGCGGCACCGGGAATCCCCAGGGCCTGAACCGCCGCTCCCCGGTGCCCCGTGCCGAGCGGTGCCCCGGCACGACCGCGTGCGGCACCGGAAGGGACCGGGTCAGTCGGGCAGCGGCGCCCGCCAGACGATGCGGGTGCCGCCGTCCTCCGGCCCCTCGACGGCCAGCCGGCCACCGCGCATGTCCGCTCGGGCCCGCATGTTGGCCAGGCCTCCGGTGTGCGGCGCGGCGCCGACCCCCACCCCGTCGTCCGTCACCGTCAGCGTCACCGCGTCCCCGGTCACCGACAGCGTCACGTCCAGTTGGCGGGCACGGGCATGGCGGGCGGCGTTGCTGAGGGCCTCCGCGGTCACCGCCAGGAGGTGCTGGGAGAGGTCGTCGGGGACCGCGGCGTCGACCGGGCCGTCGATCCGCAGTGCCGGGCTGAAGCCGAGGGGGCCGGCCGCCCGCTGCAGGGTCTCGGTCAGGTCGCGGCGCAGACCACGGCCGCCCTTGGCGTCCCCGGTGGTGCGCAGTCCGAAGATGGTGGAACGGATGATCTTGATGGTGGTGTCCAGGTCGTTGACCGCGCGGCCGACCCGCTCGACGGCCTCCGGACGGTCGATCAGCCGGGTCGCGCTCTGCAGGGTGATGCCGGTCGCGAACAGCCGCTGGATGGCCAGGTCGTGCAGGTCCCGGGCGATCCGGTCACGGTCGTGAAGGATCGTCAGCTCCTCCGACTCGGCCCGTCGGCGGGCGAGTTCCAGGGCGATCACGGCCTGGTCCGCGAAGCCCGATATCAGGGTGACCTCGGCGTCGTCGAACGCGGGCCGCCCCGCCAGACGGCTCAGCCGCAGTGCACCGCGGCCGGTGTCCACCTGGAGCGGGACGGCCACCGTCGGCCCGTACGTCTGCGCGGGCTCGCCGTTCGGCTCGGCGCCGTGCGGCCGGGCTCCCTCAGGCGGGTGCCCGATCTCGGTGCCGGGGGCGTCCGGGCCCAGCGGGTACGCCCGCGGGTCGGCCCGTAGATCGGCGCTGACCACCGGCCGGCCGCTGCGGACGGCCATCCCGGGCAGTGAACCGTCGGCCGGCACCCGCAGCCCCAGGATCCGGCTCGCGCCCGTACCGCACGCCACCGCCACCGTCAGCTGGTCCGCGGACGAGGGCGCCGGCAGCAGGACCGCCGCGCTGTCCGCGCCGGCGACCTCCTGCGCGTGCTCGGCGATCAGCCGCAGCACCTCGTCGGCGTCAGTACCGGACAGCAGGCTGCGGGTGATCTCGCCCAGTGCCTCCAGCCACCGTTCGCGCCGGCGGCTCTCGTGGTACATGCGGGCGTTGTCGATCGCCACTCCCGCCGCGATGGACAACGTGGTCAACACGGCCTCGTCGTCCGCGTCGAACGAGCCGCCGCCCCGCTTCTCGGTGAGGTAGAGGTTGCCGAACACCTCGTCGCGGACCCGGACCGGCACCCCCAGGAAGGTCCGCATCGGAGGGTGGTTGGCCGGAAAGCCATAGCTGTGCGGATGCCGGGTCAGGTCGGTGAGCCGCAGCGGCGACGGGTTGCGGATCAGCTCCCCGAGGATGCCGCGGCCGCACGGCGTCCGGCCGATCAGCCCGATGAGCTCGTCGGACATCCCGACGGGCAGGAACTGCGACAGCTGCCCGTCCCCGACCACGCCGAGCGCCCCGTACTCCGCGTCGGTGAGGGTGACCGCCGCCTCCACGATGCCCCTGAGCACCTGCGGGAGTTCGAGCCCCCGCCCCAGGCTCATCACGGCGTCGAGCAGGCTGCGCATCCGGTCCGGTGCATGGAGCCGCGGCCCGTGCGGACCGCTCACGACCGGTGCGTACTGCTGCGATTCGGACATGACCGTGCTGCTCCAAAGATCCCGTACGTCTGCTCGGAAGCGTACGTGATCAGCGCGGCGGCGCCGGCGGGCACCGGCGCCGACCGGCCATCCGGAGGCGTGTGCAACGGGGGCCGGCCGTCCCGCCGCCGAGGGGGCCGTTCGCCGTCCGCGGGAGGGCCGTTCGGCCCTGGGGACCGCGGAGGTGGCCGGCTGACGATGTGTCTGCCGGGAAGGGCCGGTCTCCCCCGTGCCAATGGCTCTTCCCGGCTCCGGCCGCTCCCGGCCCGGGTTCATCCACAACGTCTGGAGAGAGCATGCCGGGACCGCATTCGGCGCCGTCAGACGAGGCGGCGGGGTGACACCTCGCCGCCCCTCCCCCGCAGACCATGCATCAGGCCCGGGTCACCGGCGCCTGCAGTTCCGTCACCCAGTCGTCCCGGTTCTCGGGGCACTCCAGGGTGACCTCACGGGGGTACCCCGTCGTCTGGTAGCCGTTGGCGTCGATCCAGCGGGCCAGGGTCTGGGCGGTGGGAAGCACGGCATCCATCGAGCCGCGGTGCACGATCGTCGCCGCCTGGTCGAGGCACGGCAGGTCGAGGATCCGGAAGGCGTGGTCCTGGAGAGGGGCGGAGACCTGGACGGCGGCGTGGACGGTGATCCTGCCACCGCCCTCCGGGGCGTCCTCGTAGTAGGCGACTCCGGGGCCCGTGGGGGCGATGCCCGCCGAGCTCAGGAGCCGGAACAGTTCGTCGTAGAGCGGTCCGATGACCGGGCCGATGTCCTGGGGCTCGAAACTCGCGGCGGTGGCGGTCAGCTCCGCCACCCGGACGGTGGGGACACTCTTGAGGACAACGTCGTTCGTGGGCATGTGACCCTCGCTCTCGATCGCTCGGAGCCTCGCCTCGACCTGGACCAGCCGTGCCTCCGCGGCAGCCATGGCGGTCTCCAGTTCGGCCCGCCGCAGCCGCAGCATGCCGCGCAGTTCCTCGGCGCCGACCTTCTCGTCCACGATGGCGCGTACCTGCTGGAGGGTGAACCCCAGGTCCTTGAGCGCGATGATCCGGTTGAGGCGGGCGAGCTGAGCGGCGGTGTAGTGGCGATAGCCGCTGGCAGGATCGACGTGGGCCGGGTGCAACAGACCGGTCGCGTCGTAGTGACGCAGCATGCGGACCGAGACGCGGCCGTGCCGGGCGAAGTCTCCGATGGTGAACATGATGTCTCCGAGTCGACCGCCTGACACGGTGTGAGAGTCAAGAACCACGGCCGCGCTCAGGCCGTCTACGTACACTGACGGGCATGGCATGCCGCATCAGTGAACTGGTCATCGACTGCGCCGACCCCGACGGCCTGGCCGCATTCTGGAGCAAGGTCCTCGGCTACGTCGAACTCGACCGGGAGGACGACGGAACCATCGAGATCGGGCCTCCCGGCACCGGCTTCGGCGGCCTGCAGCCCACCCTCGTCCTCAGCCCCAGCAGCGCCCCGCGGAGCGGAAAGCTCCGACTGCACATCGACGTCAACGCCACCGACCGCGACCAGGACGCCGAGCTGGAGCGGCTGCTCGCTCTCGGCGCCAAGCCCGTCGACGTCGGCCAGACCGGCACCGAGAACTGGCATGTCCTGGCCGACCCGGAAGGCAACGAGTTCTGCCTCCTGCACGCCCGGCTGCAGCCCCGCTGACGGCTCCGGCCCCGCTGACCACGTGCGTCCTGGCGCCAAGCCTCTACCGTTCGGCGCTGAGGTTGCCTTCGAGGACGGTCTGGATGATCCGGGGCCGGTCCCAGAGGGCCAGGATTTCGTTGGCGATGGCCACGATGGGCAGCGGGTCCTGGTTGCCGTGCACCGTGATGGCGGCGGCCGACAGACCGCGTGGGACGGCTCCGGCGTCGAGGAGGACTCGCCATTCCTGCGGGCCGAGTTCCAGGAACTCCAGGCCGGTCAGTTCGGCGATCTGCAGAGGGTCGGCGAGCGTGCCGGGGTAGGCGGCAAGGGTGCGCAGGCGGGGCAGTTCGGTGACCGGGGCGAGGCTGAGCGGCGTACGGTCCCACACGCCGATGGACAGCACCTCCAAGCCGGGGTGGGCGGCGGCCTCGACGCTTGGCAGGCTTCGGATGTTGACATGGGCCACGGCAGGCGGCTGGTCCTGGCCCGAGCCGCCATCTCGCTTGCTGTGACGGTTCGTTATCAGGTCGGTGAGCGAGTCGGCGACCAGGGAGGCGCCAACGCTCTCCTCATGGCTGAGCATGATGATCTGCCCTGTATGCCCACGTGGGCCGGGGGTCAGATCGACCGCCAGCCGGTCGCCCCCGCCGTTGTCCCCGAAGGCGATCCAGCCGGGTGAGCCGACCAGGCCCTGCACCGCGGCGTCGGGCGGCGTGACGACGGCCTCCTTCGCCGCGAACTCCCAACGGCAGTGGCGGGACGACGCGTCGGCGATGTACAGGTCGTCCAAGGCGAAGAGCTCGCAGCCGACCGCGGTGGATTCGCGCTCCGCCGCCTCGTAGTCGTCACCCCAGTCCTCCCAGCGCGCCCGTGCCACCCGGTAGACCGCCTTGAGCTCGTCGGGCAGGGTGACGCCGAGGCGCGCTTCCGCAGCGGTGATCTCCGCCTCCGTCGCGCCGATGGCGTCGGGCAACCGCTCACGCAGCGTCCGTTCCAGCAGTTCCCGATCCGCCGTAGGAGCCGGCACCGCCCCGGGCACCGGATCGGGCAGACGGCGCCAGGGCTCGGGGACGGCGCCCTCGACCAGGATGAGCGCCCCTGGGTGCGGGGTTCCGATGCCGGGTTCCACGGCGGGGCTGGGCCCGAGCAGGCGGAGCGCGACGTTCCCGTTCGCCGAGATCTCGGCAGTGAACGAGACGTCGTCGACACCGGCGTCGGCGAGCGCGTGCTGCACCCGCTTCACGGCGTCCGACTCGTCCCGCATGTCCTCGATCTGGGCGGCGCGGCCGGGCGACGGCGGCCGTCGCCGCAGGGGCAGACTCCAGCCGTGCCGGCCGATGCATCCCGCCACGCGGACGGACCGGCCGGCCTGCCCTCCCGCGCCGCCGGCCCGCAGCAGCCGCAGCACCGGCTCCCAGGTCGCGAAGTCGTGTATCGAGCGCAAGGAGGGCTTCTGATCAACCATGCGCAGACCGTACGCGGAGCCACTGACATCCAAGGCCGCCGGGCGCTGCACCGCGCACACCAGCGTCCGTTCCGCACCCATCAGCTGGGGTACGGCCTCACCGCCTTCACCGGAGGCGCAGAACGCCGGGAACGCGATCGTCGAAGATTTCGGCCAGCCACTCGAAAGGCGTTCTGCCCTGGGGGAATCCGTGCGGGCGGACTGGAGATACCGCGAGCCGGGAAACCTTCCGGTCACAGCGCTGCTCACCGCACTGCTCACGGCACTGTTCGCGGCGCTATTCCTCCGAGCCGGTGGCCGACGGCGGCACCTCGACGACGAAGAACAGGAAGCAGGCCTTGGTCGAAAGGTCATGGAAGCCGTCGGGGAACAGCTCACGGGCGGCCGGGTCGGGCTGCGGCTCGCTGATGACGGAAATACGGAAGCCGGCGGCGGTGAAGGCATCGGTCATCGCGTGCAACGGCTTGCGCCAGAACCTCATCGGGACGGACCGCCCGTTGAACGTCCAGTCGAAGGAATAGCTGGTGGTCGCGAAATAGTCGGGCCGGGGGTCCTGGATCGTGTAGGCCACGAAAGGGTGGTCCACCGAAGCGATCAGCCGGCCGCCGGGCCTGAGCACTCGCCGCATCTCGGCCAGCGTCGGCCCCCAGTCCTCCAGGTAGTGCAGGACCAGCGACGCGACCACGTCGTCGAACGCGCCGTCGTCGAACGGCAGACGGTCGCTCAGGTCGGCCACGTGCAGGGCCACGTCGTCGCCCAGCCGCCGCCTGGCCAACGCCAGCATCTTGGCGCTGGCGTCGATTCCGGTGACGACGGCACCGCGGTCGCGCAGTGCCGCGGAAAGGGGGCCCGAGCCACAGCCGGCGTCCAGGATCCGGTGGCCGGCCACGTCTCCGGCGAGGGCTAACATCGCGGGCCGCGCGTAGTACGCGGTCACGAGGCTGTTCTCGTTCTCCGCCGAGTACGCCTCGGCGAAACCGTCGTAGTCGTTCACCCGGTCCCGATCTGCAGACTGGGCGGGACTCGCGGGCACATCGTTTGCGCGTTCCATCGTCGCAGCCTAGTAGTCGCATGACCCGCCGGGCAGAACCCAGAGGCCGCTTGGGACCGTCCCCCGCAGTCCGCCGTCGGTCCCCTCTCCCTCCCCGGGGGCCCGTGCCCACACGCGGGCCGAGGTCCGATGGCCCAGCAGTGTGCGCTCCTGGCAGTAGGGCTTGCGGAGGGCATGGTTCCGGTCTGTGGGCCGACGCGGGGCCTGCTCCCTTCTCCTAACGTCGTGCCCGGCACCGCACGAGGCGCAACCACTCCGGGAGCGCGCTGACCCCAGTCCGTGCGCGCTGCCTGCTGTGCACGATTTTCCCTGGTTGGAGTTCCCCGCGATGCCCGTGATGACAGCGGCCCTGGTGCTGCTCGCCTTTGTGACGCCCCTTGCCACGGATATGTATCTGCCCGCCTTTCCGCAATTGCCGGGGGACCTGGGCACCGATGCATCCGGTGTCCAGCTCACGCTCACCTCGTTCCTGATAGGCATGGGGCTGGGCCAGCTGATCCTCGGACCGGTTCGGGCGCCGTACGCCGATCCTGGTGGGCTCGGCGGTCTGCGTCGTCGCCACTGGTCTGTGCGCGCTCGCGCCCTCGCTCGGCTACCTGGTCGCCCTGCGCTTCCTCCAGGGCCTCAGCGGAGCTGCCGGCGTGGTCATCGGCCGCGCCGTCATCTCGGACGTCGCCACGGGCGCGAGAGCGGCGAAGCTGCTCGGCGTCCTGATGTCCCTGCTCGCCGTCGCCCCCGCCGTCGCGCCCGTGGCGGGCGGCATCGTGATCGAGGCCGCCGGCTGGCGCGCGGTGTTCTGGGTCCTGGCCGCGACCTCGCTCCTCGCCTTCGCGGGCGCGGTCTTCGCGATCCCCGAGAGCCTGCCGCGCGAGCGGCGCCGGACAGGAGGCGCTCGGGCGACCCTCCGGTCGGTGCGCGAGGTCCTCGCCAACCGCAGCTACCTGGGCTACACGCTCTGTTTCGGGATGGCTCTGGCCGTGCTCTTCTGCTACTTGGGCGGCGCTTCCTTCCTCTTCCAGAACCTGCTCGGCCTGAGCGTCGCCCAGACCGCCACCGCGTTCGCCTCCGTCGGCGCCGTGAGCGTCGTCTCCGGCCTCGTGATCACGCGGCTCGTCGGCCGCTTCTCCCCCACCTCTCTGCTGCACACCGGCCTTTGGACGATGCTCGTCCCCTCCGGCGCCCTGTGCGCATGCGCCATGGCCGACCGGCTGCGCCTTCCGCTCGTTCTGGCCCTGCTGTACCTGGCCTTCATCGGCATCAGCCTGGTCGCCATCAACGCGAGCGCACTCGCCCTGGAACTCGTCGCCCATGCCGCCGGAACCGGCTCCGCCCTGCTCGGCACCGCCCAGAGTGTCCTGAGTGCCGTCGCCGCCCCACTGGTCGGCCTCGGCGGTGAGCACACCGCACTGCCCATGTTCACGGGCATGACCGTCTCGGCCGTCCTCGCCTTCCTCGCGCTGCGCCTGACCAGGACCACCCACCGCGCAGCCTCGATCGGCAGCGACCATTGAGCGGTCCGGGCGGCTCGGCTACTCCCCTGCATGAAGCGCCGCGGGCCACGTGGCCCAACCCCACCGGCTCCGGGAAGTTTCGGCCCATGGCCGGTGTGGTGGTGGCGCCGCTTCAGGAGTCCGTCGGGGCAAGGGGAATGAGGCAGCGACGAGGGCAGCGACGGACGCCGCTACTGAGGTGCGATCGCCTTGACCCAGTCGTCGACGGTGACGACATCCGCCCACTGCGGGAACAGCCGCTCGATGAGGACCCGGTGCAGCTCCGGGTCGGTATCCAGACAGGCGTCGGACAGGACGGTGAGGCCGAAGTCCAGGTCGTTCGCCTGGCACAGGGTGGACAGCACCACAGCGCTGGTGGCGATGCCGGTGAGTACGAGGCTGTCGATACCGCGTGCCCTCAGCACCACGTCGAGATCGCTGCCCGAGAACGCACTCGCCCGCCTCTTGGTGACCACCACATCGCCCGGCCGGGGCGCGACCTCGGGGTGGATCTCGGTGCCTGGGGCGCCCTCGACGAAGAGGCCGGCCCGCGCGATGGCGGTGAGAGCCCGGTTGCGCGTGCCGACTTCTGGGAAGCCGGGACGCAGCGCGATGACCACGTAGATCACGGGGATGTTCGCCGCCCGGGCCTCGTCGATCGCCCTGCGCAGACGTGGCAGGTATCCGGAACCGTCGTCGGCGATGTCCACGATGGCCTGCTGGACGTCCATGACGAGAAGGGCGCTGCTCATGTCGCCTCCAGGAACGAAGTCAGTTCGGCGTTGATCGGGCCGGTTTCTCGCGTCGACCGGCCACGGAGTCACCGCGGCCGGTCATCGGCGGTCTTCGGGTGTCACTGACCCTGATGGGGCGGCTGATAGGGCGGCTGATACGGCGGTTGGGCGCCGTACGGTCCCGGGTTCTGCGGCGGCTGCCCCGGAGAGGCGACCGGCGGATACGCCTGCCCGCCCGGCTGCTGCGGCGGCCAGAACCCCTGCCCGGACTGCGGGGCGGGCGGATACGGCGCCTGGTGCGGCATACCCGGACCCGCACCCCACCCCCCAGGAGCGCCCTGCGGCTGCGCGCTCCTGCCGCGCGTGCTCAGCACCACGGCGACGACGACCACGATCGCGGCCAGCACGCCCAAGCCCACCAACAGCAACAAAACCGACGAGATCATCTGTGCCCCTCCCATGCTTCGGGCCCGTGCGGACACGCCACGACGTCGACCCACCACGACCCTACAAGGGAACGACAACGGCCTCGTGTTCACCACCCACAAGCCGGGGGGGCAGCACCACGCCCATGTCGTACTCGCCCGTCGTCGGAGAAGTGGTCGTCGCCCGGTGACGGAGACGCTCGTCGCGGCCCCAAGCCCGCGTAGATCCCGCATGGTTCCTGCGTGGAACCCGCGTGGAACCCGCTACTCCGATCGATGCCTCGCCTGTTCGCGGAGGGCCTCGATGAACGTCGTGACGTGGGGGCGGTCGTGACGGCGGCCGATCGTGGCGACGCCGATGTGCCGGGTCGGAGTCGGCGGTTCGATCGGGACGGCGCGCAGACCCGGCACCGTCGGGACGAGCGCGATGGAGGGGATCAGGGAGATTCCCATTCCCGCGGCGACGAGTGAGCGGGCGAAGAAGTAGTCGGTGGTGGTGCCGCGCACTTCCGGTTCGAAGCCTGCGCGCTCGGCGTAACGGCGCAGATATGCCTCGGTCTTGAGGCAGCCGAGCACCCAGGGCTCGGCTGCCAGCTCGGCGATGTCGAGTGACTCGCGGTCGGCGAGTCGGTGCTCGTGGGGCATGACGACGTGCAGGGGGTCTTCCAGGAGTGCGGTCCACTGCAGGCTGGAGCCCGAGCCCGGCCCGACAGGCAGCGGGCCGTCGAAGTGGTAGGCGATTGCGAGGTCGACGGCGCCTTGGCGGACAAGGGGCAGGGTGTCCTCGGGCTCGCCCTCCCTGACATGGAGCAGGGTGCGGGGGTGGGTCGCCATGAGCCGTGGGAGAGCGTCGGGCAGGAGGTGCCTGCCGCCGCTGGTGAAGGTGGCGACGGTGAGCTGTACGCGGCCCGTGCTGAGCCGCTCGACTTGCTGCTTTGCCTGTGCGAGCTCGGCTGCGACGGACTCGGCGGCCCCGACCATGATCTGGCCGGCCTGGGTGAGGGTGACCCCGCGCGTGCTGCGTGCCACGACCTGGGCACCGAGGCTGCGTTCCAGCACCGCTACGTGCTGGGAGACGGCGGAGGGGGTGAGGTGGAGGGCCGCGGCCGCCTTGCTGAAGCTGCCGTGGTCCGCCACCGCCCGCAGGACGCGGAGCCGCTGCACATCGATCAACAGTATTCCTTAACACGCTTCCAGCAAGCCGTCACTTCTGCTGCTGACGGTAGGCGTCCAGGGTGGGGGTATGCAAAGAATCTGCGTCATCGGCGGAAGCCGCTACTTCGGAAGGCTCCTGGTCGAGCGTCTGCAGGCGGCCGGCCATCAGGTCACTGTGCTCAACCGCGGCTCCGCTCGACCGCCCACCGGTGTCGAGCAGCTCGTTGTCGACCGCGACGACGAGGCCGCTCTCGTCGCCGCGCTCGGCTCGCGCACCTTCGACACGGTCGTCGATCAGGTCTGCTACACCCCCGTGCAGGCCGCGATCGCCGCCCGTGCCTTCGCCGGCCGCACCCGGCGCTACGTCATGACGTCCACGATCGAGGTCTACGACCCGGCGACCGCCGCGCTGCCGGCTGTGCCGGCGGGCATCGGGGTGCCGGAGGAGAACGTGGACCCGCGCGCCTGGCAGGTGGCCGTCGATCTCCCCTGGCACGACGAGGCATACCTGGAAGCGCACTACGCCGAGGGCAAGCGCCAGGCGGAGGCCGTCCTCACCCGGGACGGCGGCTTCGCGTTCGCCTCGGTGCGCAGCGCGCATGTGCTCGGCGGCGGCAGAAGGGAATTCACCGGCCGACTCGCGCACTACACCGAACGCATCGCCCAGGGCGACGAGATCGTTGTGCACGCCGAGGCGCTGCCGACGGTGTTCATCCACCACGAGGAGCTGGCGGACCTGCTGCGGTGGGCGGCCACCTCCACCGACTTCACCGGTCCGGTCAACGCCTGCTCCGACGGCCTGCTCGATGTGCGCGACCTGGCCGCGATCGTCGCCGCGCAGACCGGCCGCGAGCCCGCCTTCCGGACCGTCGCCGCGGGCGGGACCGCCTCACCGTTCTCCTTCGACCGCCACTACGCCATGAGCAACACCCGGGCGAAACAGCTGGGCTTCGCCTTCTCCCGTACCACCGACTGGCTGCCCGGCGCCGTCGCCGAAACGCTCGCCGCATCCGCCGCCCCCACCGTCTGAGGAACACGAACCGCCATGCAGTACCGCACCATCGCCGACATCACCGTCAGCGCCATCGGCCTGGGCGCCATGCCGCTGTCCATCGAGGACCGCCCGGACGAGAAGCGGGCCATCGCCACCGTCCACGCCGCCCTCGACGCCGGCGTCACGCTCATCGACACCGCCGACAGCTACCACTGGCACGCCGGCGAGGCGGGCCACAACGAACTCCTGATCGCCCGCGCTCTGGCCCGCTACGGCGGCGACACCTCCGGCGTCCTGATCGCGACCAAGGGCGGCCGCGGCCGTCCCGGAGACGGCAGTTGGACCGTCACCGCCACCCCGGAACATCTCAGGCGCGCCGCCGAGGCCTCCGCCAGGCGACTGGGGGGCGAGGCCATCGGCCTGTACCAGCTGCACAAGCCGGACCCGGCCGTGCCCTGGGCGGAGTCCGTCGGTGCTCTGCGCGACCTGCTCGACGCCGGCACGATCCGCGCCGCCGGCATCTCGAACGTGACCACCGGCCAGATCCGCCAGGCGCATCAGATCCTCGGCGACCAACTCGTCTCGGTGCAGAACCAGTACTCGCCCGCCATCCGGGACAGCGAGCCCGAGCTGCAACTGAGCGCACAGCTGGGCCTGGCGTTCCTGCCCTGGAGCCCCCTCGGTGGCATCTCCCGCAGTTCCCTCGACGGCCCCTCCGGCCCGACCTCCACCGGCACCGCCTTCCACCGCATCGCGGCCGAGCACGGCGTCAGCCCGCAGCAGATCGCCCTGGCCTGGCTGCTGCACCGCTCCCCCGCGGTGATCCCGGTGCCGGGAGCCAGTCGCCCGACCTCCATCACCGACTCGGCTCGGGCCACGGAACTCGAACTGAGCCCTGAGGAGCTGACACAGCTTGAGGACGCGCTGCCGGGCTGAAGCAGCTCCGGGCGTCGACGCCGAATCGACGGCTACCAGGCCACCGGCAGCCGCTCGGGTACCCGCTTCATGAACCGGGTACGCCAGACCAGTTGGTCGATCGGTACCGCCAGTTGCAGACCGGGCATCTTCTCCAGTAGCACCCGCAGGGCGATCTCGGTGTGCTTCCTGCCCAGGCCGGTGGCCGGGCAGTAGTGCCCACCGCCGCCGAACGAGAGGTGCTCGGCCGCGTTGGGCCGGTCGATGTCCACGGTGTGCGGACGGGGGAAGACGTCCGGGTCGGTGTTGGCGGCCTCGACCAGGACGAGGAGCAGTTCGCCCTTCCTCACCTGGACCTCGCCCAGGCGGACGTCCTCGGTGGCGATGCGGGGCAGCCCGTCGCCGATGGAGAGGTTGACGCGCAGCAGCTCGTCGACCGCGGCCTGGATCTTGTCGGGCTCGGCGCGCAACTGGCGCCACACATGCGGGTTTTGAAGCAGGGAGACGATCGCCATCGTCAGGAAGCCCATCGTGCTGATGACCCCGGCGCCGAACATCGTCACCCCGACGGTGGCCAGCATCTCGTCGGTCAGATGCGCATACTCCTGCTTCGTGCGCAGCGCGGCGAGCTCGCTCATCAGGCCCGTGGTGAGCGGGTCGTCCAGGCGCTCCACCATGTAGGCGATATCCCGGTCCCAGTTGAGCTTGGCTCCGGTGATCGGGGACGCCGAGTTCATGAACGCGATGTCGAGACTGGCGGCCAGGCGGGGCGCGTCCGCCTGGGGGATGCCCAGGATGCGGCAGTGCAGATGCTCGGCGTACGGGCTGACGAACCGGCCGCGCAGGTCGACCGGCGGGCCGTACGCCAGCAGGCCGTCGATCATTTCAGCGGCGTGGGTGTGCATCCAGTCCTCGAGGCCGGGCGACTTGGGATTGATGGCCTTCAGCACCGCCTTGCGCAGTCCGGCCCCGGTGATGTTGCCCATGTTGTTGACCACTTCCGGCGGGATGGTCAATGCGTATTGCCTCGGCACCCCGGGGGCGGAGGTGTCCTTGAGGCTGAAGCGCGGATCCTCCAGCACCTGCCTGCACAGACGGTACGACGACACCAGCCATGCCGGATCCCCGGCAATCGTCCGCACGCGTTTGACCGGCTCGGCCCGCAGCTGGGCGATCTCGGGCGGGAGACGGTCGCCACGCGGGGAGAACGGGAAGTCGAGCAGCGCGTCAGTGTCCATCATGGTCTCCTTCGACGGGGGTGATGACGGCGTGGCCCTGGTTGCGGGAGGCACGCAGGCCGGCGCCTCGCGCGTACAACAGCTCGGCCATCGGCAGCAGCTGGTGGTAGCAGTTCAGCGATGACGGGACACCGAGGATCGCGGGGGTGTCGAGGAACAGCGGGGCTTCGGCGCACACGTACTTGAGGCATACCTCGCGCTGCCGGTGGGTGGCCGCCTGGCCGTGCAGCAACTTGGCCGACAAGAACGCGCCGACCAGCGAGTCGCAGGCGGCACGGAACTCCGGGTCGACTTCGAGGAGGTTGACCAGATTGCCGTGAATCGCCTGATAGGCCGGGATGGTCGTGAGCGCCGACAGCGCGCGGGCCCGTACCCGGCTGCCGGTCGGATCGACATCCCGAGCCGCTGCGGTCACCTTGGCCCGCACTCCGCGCAGGTTCTTCACAGCCTTGCGACGGGCATCGTCCGGAGGATAGCCGAGCGCTTCGAACATCTCGCCCACGAACAGGTCGGTGTAGATCAGATCGACCTGGGCGAAGTGGGCCGCACCCCACCGGGCAAGATCCTTGATGCGCTGCGCGGAGAAGTAGCTGTTGCCCGACGAGACGCCGATCACGGCGTGCGCGCCTTCCTTCGCCATCACTTCGCACTGCTGCGTGTAGGGCTGGGTTCGGAAGAGTTCAGGCGCCGCTTTCAACCCGCTCGTGCCTTTCGTCCTCGCTCTTGGCCGCCTTGCCGCCCACGATCGCGCGTGAGGCGGACGGGGCCGGCAGGCTCAACCCGAGAAGAGCGGCCGTCGGCGGGGCGCCTGCCAGAGGCTTCTTGATCACTGCCCCTCACTGTGATCGGTTGGTCAAGTCGCCCAGAACAACTCCGCGTCGACGAAATAGTTGCGGCAGCCCGAACCGCACGGTCCCTCCTGCAGAACCGAACCTCGGAGCGATCCCGCGCTCATGCCTTCGGGCGGCGGAGTCACGGGCCTTGGAACCGGTTCGGCGGCCCGCGACAGCCGGGCAGGTCGGGCGGCCCCGCGTTGCTCCGAGCGGACAGATAGCCTGGGCCCGTCAGCGAAGATCACAGAAGGGCGGAGCACATGGCAGACATCGTGGAGACGGCGGCGCGGAAGGTCTTCGAGCGCTACGACGTCGACGGGGACGGCCAGGTCACCGCGGACGAATACCGCAAGGTCGTGGCGGAGTTGGAGGGCTCGGAGATCACCGAGGCGCAGGCCCAGGAGCTGATCGACTCGCTCGACACCAACGGCGACCGCCAGATGTCCTTCGAGGAGTTCTGGGCGGCCATGAATGGCTGACACCACCGGGTCCGGCACATGAACCTGCCGGACCCGGTTCGTCATCCCGCCGGCTCCCGTGTGCGGTCGTCGCCGCACACCGCATCCGCCGGATCGCCGAGTCCCCCCAGGTAGCACCCATGGTGTGCTGCGAGGTCATTGCCCATCCGGCTCACGCATCGAAATCGTGATCCCCGTACTCGACGTATCCCCGGTCGATCAGCTCGTCCTCCAACTCGTCCCCGTCGAGGCCATCAAGCTCCTCAAGGTCTTCGAGCGGAACGTCGCCGAGCATGACGTAGTCGCCGTCCTGCGCTGTCTCACCCACGAGCGGCGGGACGAGCATGCCGTCCCAGTCCACGGTGACCTCGATCCTGTCGTCGAGGTCGCCGAAGAACATCCCGTCGGCAAGCGCCGTCCTCACCTTCTCCGGATCATCCGCGCCAACGTCGTAGCCAGTGGGCTGCCCCGAGCCACGGAAGGTGATGTCCGGGTAACCGTCGACTCGGATCGTGACGAATGGGTGGAGATCGATCGAACGCGTTCGTTCGCCCCGCTGATACACGTCCAGATACAGATCAGCACCGTGGCTGTAGTTGAACAGCAGCCACACATTGATGGACTCCGCGAGTTCGGAGTCCAGAGCGGCCATGGCTTCGTCGAGGCTGCCGCAGATGTGGTGAGCGTCCTTCCTGGCCGCGCCAGGAGATACGCCAAACCTCACGTCGTAGAAGCTCTTGGGCACCATGTTCGAAAGCCTACGCAAGGGGACTGACAACCGGCTTCCCCCATCGGGCAGATCACGGCGGCGCCGCCCCGGCCACCGCCCGGCTGGAACGGGATGCGGGGGTTGTGGGGGATGTGGGGGATGCGAGGGCCGCCGCGCCCGGGGCATCCGTCCGCTCGTCGGCCCGCGTCACCTCCCGCGCGATCCGCGCGAAGGCCCGCACCATGCCGGGGCTGTCGCCGGCGCGCCAGACCAGCCCGTAGCCGACCGGGGCGGCGTCGTCGAAGGGGAGGTAGCAGACGCCGGGACGGGCGTAGTAGGTGGCGGTGTGGGCGGCGGTGAGGAAGGCGCCCTTTCCGGCGGCGACGAGCATCAGCGCCTCCTGCATGTTGGTGACGCCCGGGCCGTGCGCGATGGGGCGGCCGCCCGGGGTGTGCGCGGGGACGTGGTGCTCCAGCCGGTATTCGGGGAGTTCACCGGCTATCGTCAGCAGCACCACCTCGGCCAGGTCCTCGAGCGAGACCCGTTGGCGGGCGGCGAGCGGATGCTCGGAGGCGATGGCCAGCACCCGCTCCTCCGAGAGCAGGGCGGGGCCCTCGCCCAGGTCCTCCTCGCGCACCGGAAGCTCGGTGAGCTGGACGTCGAACTCGCCCTTGCGCAGCGGTCCGTACGGATCGGACAGCGGCACCTCGCAGATCTCCACGTCGAGCTCCGGGTGGCTCGCGCGCAGCACCTCCGCCGCCCGCAGCACGATCTCCCCGGCCGGCGGGCCGGAGAAGCCGATGTGCAGCACCCCGCTGACACCGCGCGCGGCAGCGGCGGCCCTGGCGAGGGCCGCGTCGATCGCGCGGTGGTGGGGTTCGAGGTCCTCGTGGAGTTGCCGGCCGAGGGCGGTGAGGGCGACCCGGCGGCTCGTACGGACGAACAGCGGCGCGCCGACGCGGCGTTCGAGCCGCTGCACGAGCTGACTCACCCGGGCCCGGGACAGCCGCATGCGCTCGGCCGTACGGCCGAAGTGCAACTCCTCGGCGAGGATGAGGAAGCACTCCAGTTCGTCGCGCTCCATGGACAACCTCCGCTCCCCGGCAGCCCCCGGATCGGTAAGCCTGCCTGAACGAACATTGCGATCTTCGCTGTTGTTCCCCCTCCCCGGCCGACCGAGGGTGGTGGAGCGGGAGACGACCCCGTCCCCGCCCCCATCCACCCACGTCACCGAGGAACCGAGGGATCGAGAGATGCAGATGAGCGCGAGAGACTGGGGCGTGTTGTTCGTCCTGTGCGGGGCGATCTTCCTGGAGGGCATCGACGTGGCCATGCTCAACGTGGCCCTGCCGTCCATCCGCGCGGACCTCGGCATGTCCACCGGCGAGCTGCAGTGGGTCATGAGCGCTTACGTCCTGGGCTACGGCGGCTTCATGCTGCTGGGCGGCCGCGCGGCCGACCTCTTCGGGCGCCGCCGGATGTTCGTCTTCTGGCTGTCCGTCTTCGTGGTCTTCTCCGGCCTGGGCGGCTTCGCCACCGAAGGCTGGATGCTGATCGCCGCGCGGTTCGTCACCGGCGTCGCGGCCGCCTTCATGACCCCGGCCGGCCTGTCCGTCATCACCACGAGCTTCGCGGAGGGGCCGCAGCGCGACCGGGCCCTGCTCATCTACTCCGGCACCGCGGCCGGCGGCTTCTCCATCGGCCTGGTCGTCGGTGGGCTGCTCACCGCGGCCGACTGGCGCTGGGTGTTCTTCGCACCGGTCGCGCTGTCCGCCGTCCTCCTGGTCGCCGCGCTCGCCCTCGTGCCGAAGTCGCCGCGGGAGGACCGGGCCGGACAGGGAGTCGACCTGGCGGGCGCGATCACCGTCACCGCCGCCATCGTGCTGCTCGTCCTGGGAGTCGAACGCGCCTCGCACGCGGGCCTCGGCCAGACCGCCGGCACGCTGGCCGCCGGCCTCGCCCTGCTCGCCGTCTTCGCTGCCGTCGAGCGCCGCGCCGCCACCCCGCTCGTCCGCCTCGGCATCCTCCGCCGCGGTTCGCTGGTCCGCGCCAACCTCGTCGGGCTCCTCTTCGCAGCCGGCTTCTTCGGCTTCCAGTTCCTGGTGGTGCTCTACCTTCAGGAACTGCGCGGCTGGTCCACGCTCCAGACGAGCTTCGCGATGATCGTCATCGGCATCGACGCGATCCTGTCGCCCACGCTCACCCCCAAGCTCGTGGACCGGTTCGGCAACGCCCGGGTGATCTTCGGCGGGCTGCTGCTGGCGGCGCTCTCGTACGGCCTGTTCCTGCCGGTCGGCGCCGACTGGGCGTACCCGATGATGCTGCCGAGCCTGATCCTCCTGGGCCTCGGCTTCTCGTTGGCGTACGGACCGCTCACCATCGTCGCCACGGAGGGCGTAGCGGAATCCGAGCAGGGCCTGGCGGGCGGCCTGCTCTACACCTCCTTCCAGTTCGGCGCCGCGCTCGGCCTCTCCGCCGCCACCGCCGTCAACGTCGCGGCCACGGATTCGGGCAGCCCGGCCGCCCTCCTCGACGGCCACCACGCCGCCCTCGTCGTCCCGCTCGCCACCGCCCTGCTCGCCGTCGCCATCGGCGCGTTCGGGCTGCGGGGCCGGGGCCTGGGCCGCGTGGGCACGATCCCGGGCACCGTGAGCACAGACCGTACGGACGGCGCGGACCGTACGGACAGCAGGGACCGTACGGCGGACCATGCGGACCGCGCGGACCGTACGGCGGCCCGCACCGCGAACTGAGGCGCTGTGCCGGCGGACGGATCCCCCGCACTCGGCCTGCTCGTACCCAGCTCCGAGTCCCCGACCGCACTGGGCTGACCGTAGAGCGGCCCACACCCCCGCGGCACCTGGGCGAACACCGCAGCCGGCGGCCGGAGGCACAGGCCGTGCGCGGCGTGTGCCCCGCGGTCTGGAAGGTTTCCCTGCCGTTCATTTAGTGGCATGAGTGATCGTTTCTGCGCAAAACCTACTCACCGGTCGGCCGGGAAGAGTTCGCCTGCGGGCCCCTGATCGGTCCGGCGCGGCGGCCCTAAGTTCTCCTCGGTGACCAGTCGGCAACGCGCTCAACTCCTCATTTTTCGCAGTCCCTTGACGAAGGAGTAGAAGTGGAACGTCGTACCTTCCTGCGCGGAGCCGTCATCGGCACCTCGGCCGCCGCCTTCGGCGGCACCCTCCTGCACGGCGCCGCCTACGCGGCCCCGGCCCAGAACGGCCCCGGCCCCTACGGCGCACTGGGCGGCGCCGACGCCAACGGCATCCAGCTGCCCAGCGGCTTCACCAGCCGGGTCATCGCCCGCTCCAGCCAGGCCGTCTCCGGCACCTCGTACACCTGGCACAACGCCCCCGACGGCGGCGCCTGCTTCGCCGACGGCTCCGGCTGGATCTACGTATCCAACTCGGAGATCAACCCCAGCGGCGGTGCGAGCGCCGTCAAGTTCAACTCCTCGGGCACCGTCACCGGTGCCTACCGCATCCTTTCCAACACCCGGCAGAACTGCGCCGGCGGCGCCACCCCGTGGAACACCTGGCTCTCCTGCGAAGAGGTCTCCCTCGGCTCCGTCTACGAGACCGACCCGTGGGGGGTGAACGCCGCCACCCGGCGCGACGCCATGGGCAAGTTCAAGCACGAGGCGGCCGCCGCCGACCCGGGGCGCCAGGTCATCTACCTGACCGAGGACGAAACCGACGGCTGCTTCTACCGGTTCACCCCGACCACCTGGGGCAACCTGGCCTCCGGAACCCTCCAGGTCCTCAAGGCCGGGACCGGCACCTCGGGCTCGTTCACGTGGGGCACCGTGCCGGACCCCGACGGCTCCCCCACCGCGACCCGCAACCAGGTCTCCGGCGCCAAGCGGTTCAACGGCGGTGAGGGCTGCCACTACGCCAGCGACACCGTCTGGTTCACCACCAAGGGCGACAACCGCGTCTGGCAGCTCGACCTGACGAACAGCACCTACGAGCTGGCGTACGACGACAACCTGGTCAACCCCGGTCCCGCCCCGCTGACCGGCGTCGACAACGTCACCGGCTCCTCCTCCGGCGACCTGTTCGTCGCCGAGGACGGCGGCAACATGGAGATCTGCATCATCACCCCGGACGACATCGTCGCCCCGTTCCTGCGGATCACCGGCCAGTCCGGCTCGGAGATCACCGGACCGGCCTTCTCCCCCAACGGCACACGGCTGTACTTCTCCAGCCAGCGCGGCACGAGCGGCAGCTCCTCGGGCGGCATCACCTACGAGGTCACCGGCCCCTTTCGCACCTGACCGACCCGATAGCAGTCCTAGTCGCTTCTGGTGGCCCCGGCCCATGCGCCGGGGCCACCGAACGAGTTCCCCGCACGAGTTCCCCGCACGAGTTCCCATCCGCCCCTCAAGGAGCATCCGTGTCCCTCGCCCTTTCCCGACGCCACTGGTTCGGCCTGACCGGCGCGACACTGGCCGCTGTCGCGCTGTCGACGATGACGCTGACGACCCCGGCCCAGGCCACCCCGCCCAACATCCCCAGCAAGTCCACCGCCCAGTCCGAGCTCAATGCGCTGACCGTGGCCGCCGAAGGCAGCATGACCGGCTACTCACGCGACCTGTTCCCGCACTGGATCACCATCTCGGGCACCTGCAACACACGGGAAGAGGTGCTCAAGCGCGACGGCTCGAACGTCGTGGTCGGCAGCGACTGCTACCCGGACTCCGGCAGCTGGTACAGCCCCTACGACGGCATCACCGAGCACGCGGCATCCGACATCGACATCGACCACGTCGTCCCCCTGGCCGAAGCCTGGCGCTCCGGTGCCAGTTCGTGGACGACCAGCAAGCGCGAGGACTTCGCCAACGACCTCGCATACCCCCAGCTGATCGCGGTGACCGACAACGTCAACCAGTCCAAGGGCGACAAGGACCCGGTTGCCTGGACTCCGCCCCTGTCCTCTTACCACTGCACCTACTCCAAGATGTGGATACGGTCCAAGTACCACTGGAGCCTGACCCTCCAGTCCAGTGAGAAGACGGCGCTGCAGAGCATGCTCAACACCTGCTCCTCATGACCGGACGCCCGTTCGCCTGAGACGCATCAGCGGGGCCGCACACCCTTCATCAGTGGCATACCGGCCCCGCTCACTCACCCGCTCACCCGCCACCCTCCACGCGCAGGGCCGGCCCACAGCAGCGATGGTGGACGAGGGGCTGCGCGCGCGACATCGATATCGATATCGACACCGACACCGACACCGTCCGCGTCTCCGAACGCGCCTCCTCGCCCGTTACCTGCCCCATCGGGCCGTGCCCGACGTCGATCTGCCGGGGCGTACCGGGTCGGAACTAGTCCGGGAACGGGCCGCGCACTGTAACGCCTCCATCGACGACGAGACTTTGGCCCGTCACATAGGACGAGAGCGGCGAGGCCAGGTAGACGGCCGCAGCAGCTGCGTCGCCGGGGGCGCCGAACCGGCCCATCGGAATCTCAGCGGCTCCCTCGGCGTCCCGCGTGCCCGCCACCGGGGTCGCGATCGCTCCGCACGCCACGACGTTCATGCGAATGCCATCGCCGGCATACTCCGCGGCGACGGTCTTTGCGAGGCTCGCGAGTCCGGCTTTGGCAGCCCCGTAACCTGCCTGCATGGGCGCGGCCATCGCTCCGGTGACCGAGCCGACGCTGACGATGGATCCACCGCTACCTTGGGCCAGAAACGTACGGATGGCAGCACGGGCCGCACGCGCCACATACCGAAGGTTCATCTCGTAGACCAGGTCCCAGTCGTCGTCACTCATCTCGTGCAGCCGCACGGCGGGCACGAACGCAACCTGCCCTCCGACGACGGTCACGAGGGTGTCGAGCCTGCCGAACTCGGCCGCCGCGTGAGCGACGAACCCATCGACATCATCCCGGGAACGGACATCACCGACCAGCGGAATGGCGCGTGCACCGGCACTTGTCAGCTCATGAACCGCATCACGCGCTCGCTCCGGATCGATGTCCGCGACGGCTACCGCCGCACCAGCCTCAGCGAATGCACGCGAGATCGCGTGCCCGATACCTTGACCTCCTCCCCCGATCACCAAGGTGTTCATGCCGTCGAGTGGTTCAGCAAAGTCATCCACTAGCGGATCATCACACATCCCCCTCTCCGCCCGTCAATCGTGGTTGACAACGACTTCCGCGTCAACGTAAGTTGACAGGTATGACCGAGGCAACCGATCTCGCCGAGCGAGCAGGTGACCGTGACCCGCGAGTCGGGCTGCGAGCCGTGGCCGCGCTGCGGCGACTGCTGGAGCAGCTTGAGTCCGTACAAGTCACAAGCGCCCGCAACCAAGGCTGGTCGTGGCAGGAGATCGCCAAGGAACTGGGCGTCAGCAGGCAGGCTGTACACAAGAAGTACGGGAGGCATTGACGTGTTCGAGAAGTTCACCAGGAGCGCCCGTGACGTGGTCAAAGGCGCGATCGGCCACTCCGGGCGGGCCGGGGCCGGCGCAGTCACCGAGGAGCATCTGCTGCTGTCCCTGCTTGACGCAGAGGGCACCACAGCCTCCTCCGCCTTGGCCGCACTCGGCGTGGATCGGCGTCGCGGGGCCCTGGAGGGGGCACTGCGGGAGGCCCGGCAGCGTGGCGGGATCTCTCGGGCGGACGCCGAAGCGCTGGCCGGCTTCGGTATCGACGTGGACGAGGTCGTCGCCCGTGTCGAGGCCACCCACGGACGCGGCGCCCTGGCCGCCGTCCGCACAACCAAGCGCTGGCGGCCCGCAGGGCATCGCCCCTTCACCCCTGAGGCGAAAGCCGTGCTGGAGCGCTCCCTGAGGGCCGCACTGGCTCGCGGCGACCGGCACATCGGCGACGAGCACATCCTGTTGGCGCTTGCCGCCCACCCTGGCGTGGTGGCGGACGTGCTCGCCGAGTACGGAGCCGACCAGGCCGGGATCGAGCGCGCGCTCAGGGATAGCGGGCCGGGGCGGGCCAAGGCGAGCTAGCGCATCTGACGGTGGCGCTCGATGCAGGCGGTGATGGCGGGAATCACCGCTGTCATCTCCGGGCGCCAGCCTGGGACCGCGTTGACCTCGCAGATGGTGTGGGCACCGGTCGCGGTGAAGAGGAGATCAACGCCTGCGATGGTCAGGCCCAGAGTCCGTGCGGCCAGGACCGCGAGGGTCTCGGCCTCTGGATAGCGGCCTCGGCAGAGGCTGGCGGCGCCGCCTCGGGCGAGGTTCGAGGCAAGGGCGTCGTCGCGCGCGGTGCGTACCGCGGCGGCGACGGGTTCGCCCTCCACGATGACGACGCGCAGGTCCCGTCCGTGCGAGGGGGCCACGTACTCCTGGAAGAGGAGGGGCATGTCGTGGGCAGCGCCGTCGGCCGCCTGACGCAACGCGGGGAGGTCGGGGACAAGGGACACCTGGCTGCCCTGGTAGCCGTTGACGGGCTTGACCACGCAGGGCACGTCAAAGCCCGGGGTGCGGACGACGCCGTTCAGCGGTGCCGTGGCGTAGGAGAGCGAGGCGGGCACCGGAAGGCCGGCCGCGGCCAGTTCTTGCAGCTGCCAGAACTTGTTCCGGCAGGTGATCTGCGATTCGAGTGAGTTGAGGAGCGTGCTCCCCATGCGCTCCAGGTGCCGCAGGAGCGTCACTTCACGGTCGTGGTGCATCGAGCCGGGTACCTGTCGTACGCATACGACCTTCGGGGCGGGCATCTCCTCTCCGACCAGCGTGCGCAGGCTCAACCGCCCGTCGCGGACACCGAGGAGGAGCTCGTCCGTGTGCCAGACGGCGAAGCGCGAGCCGTACGCCGCGGTCAGCGCATCGGCCAGAGCACGTGTCGCCCCCACCGGCTCAGCCGGATGGGCACGCACCAGCAGCCAGATATCGGGAAACGACCGCTTTAACGACAACGACTCCGCCATGTGTCCGCTCATCCCCATGAGACAACCAGTAACAGCAGGAGATTCTCGTCGAGGCGGCACCAGGTCGTGTTGACTCGCCGGACGCGCCCCTCGGCCGAAGCCGAACCTCCGGTCCGCCGCAGTGCCGTTCGATCGACGTCTCGACATCGGCTGGGAGCGTCGCGTTGGCCTGTTGCGATGTTGGTTGCCCCCGGCGCTGGAGCAGGCCCGCCTCCTGCGAGCATGTGGCCCTTGCGGGCGGATCACAGGAGAGGTGGAGGGCAGTGGAGACGTTGGTGGCCGAGGCCGTCACGGAGGTACTGCGCGGCGGGGACGGAGCGATGGTCCGTCTGTACGTAGCCGCCTGCGCCGAACGCATGGCGCCGCTGTTTGTGGGACTGCGGGCCGGCGCGGCGGGCCGGGCGACCGACGTGGATTTCTACGCGGAGTCCGTACGCGACCTTTGGTCTGCCGACCGCCCGCTCTCCGACGCCGCGGAGCGCGTACGTGCGCTGGAGCGGTTCCCCGAACTGCAGCCGCGCGACGAGGAGGTCACCGACGTCGCCGGTACCTACGCCTTCTTCGCCGCCCTTGTCCTGCGTCACGCCCTGCTGACCAACGGCTCCGGGAGCCCGACTGACGCGGTGTCCTGCGGCCACGCGGCGCTCACCGCGATGGGGATGCTGGACCAGAACGTGGTCGGCGCCGGCTTCCGTGCGCAGGAGCATGAACTCCAGGCCCGCTCGGTGTCCGGTGACGCCGCGGGGCTGTGGGAAGCGAGTGTCGAGGCGGGGCGCGAACGGTTCCGCACCGTGCTCGGCCGTACCGCCGGCAGCTCGGGCTGAAGCCACACGACCCCGAATCCGAGCCCCGACCGCTCTCTCCAGCAGCACATGAGGGGAGCGCCGCACCACTCGGCCAAGCGTGCCAGGTGTGGCGCTGAGTCTCCACGGCGACGGCGCCGGTCGTGGGCCGCACGGAACCGTACGGATGGCTGCGGCGCGAGAACGGCGGGTCGAGGGTCTCTGCGGGCACCGGCTGGAGCAGTACGCCGACGGAGGGTTCCTGGTGATGGCCGTCCGTCCATCCCCGACTCCCCGATGGCCGAAGCGGACCCGCATGCACGAGGTCGTCAGGACCCGTCTCTCTGGTCAGGGTCAGGGTCAGGGCCGGGCCCAGGAGAGGGTCGCGGCGCGCCCCGACCCGCCTTCCGCGGCGTCAGTTCCGGCAGTTCGGACAGTGTCTGCAGCGCCTTCAGGAAGCCGGCGCGGTCGGCGGCCGGCAGCTGGGTGAGCAGTCGCTCCTCGCCTTGCTGGATCGCGGCCTGTACCGCATCCCGCAGCCGCCTGCCCGCAGCGGTGAGCGACAGCAGACGAACCCGCCGGTCCTTGGGATCTGGCTGACGGTGAATCAGCTCCCGGGCCTCCAGGTCGTCGAGGACGGGGATGATCCGGGTCTTGTCCGCCCTGATGGCCTCGGCCAGCGCCGCTTGCGTACGGATCGGTGACTCGTCGAGGTGCAGCAGTACCGAGTAGGCCCACATCGTCAGACCGTGCGCGTCGAGGATCGGCTGCTCCGCCGCCATGAGCGCACGGCCCAGGGGCACGATCATCGCCGCCAGATCGGGACGGGCCGGCCGCCCCTTGGAAGTGGTGCCGCTGTCGGCTGCGCTCTCGGCCATGGTCAAGAAAATACCCGTTGACAATTCATGCGCTCACGCAGATCGTAAGCACATGCATATGAATAACGACGGCAGCTCCACACCGCACGCGGACTTCGCGCGCCTGAGGCGTCTCCATGCCCAGGCGGTACAGGACAGCGTGGACCTGGTACGCCGGACGACCCCCGGCGATCTCCGCAAGCCAACGCCCTGCTCGGCGTGGACACTGTCGGATCTGCTCGCCCACATGACGGCCCAGCACCACGGGTTCGCGGCGGCGGCGCTCGGGCACGGGCAGGACCTGTCGCACTGGTCGGTCCGGCCGCTCGGCGAGGATCCCGTCACGGAATACGTCGAGGCGGCCGAGCACGTCATCGCCGCGTTCACGACCCTGGAGAGCCCCGATCGCGAGTTCGCGCTCCCCGAATTCACCCTCGCCCGGACCTTCCCCGCCGCCCGCGCGATCGGCTTCCACCTCGTCGACTACGTGGTGCACAGCTGGGACGTCGCCCGCACCCTGGGCCTCACGTACGCACCCGGCTCCGAACTTCTCCAGGCCGCACTGCCGATAGCCCGCGCCGTCCCGGACGACGACTCCCGGCTCGCCCCGGGCAGTGCCTTTCGACCGGGTCTGACCGCAGACGAAGACACCGGCACCCTGGAGAAGATCCTGGCGGCGCTGGGTCGCTCGCCGGACTGGCGCACTCCCCTCTCCCGCGACAACCACACCGGCCTGGAGCGCGGCGCGGCTGCCGGCGACAGCACTTGCTGAAGGCCCCTACACACGCACCGCGCCGACCGAGAGCACACCGCACCGTTGTCCGGCATGGCCCCTCACGCAGCTCCCCGTCGTGCGCCCCTCCACCGAGGGGCGGGCCATTGACGGCGACGACCTTCAGGGCAGCGCCGAACCGTCGACGTTGACACGGGACTTGGCGAGACAGCAAACATTCTGTTCACAACTATTCGTTGACAACAAATAGTGAGTCACCTCATCCTGGGTGCATGGCATCGACTCCCGATCAGCCCGCCGACCCCTTCACGCCCCCGCATCCGGACCAGGCGCGTGCCCACCGCGTATACGCGTCCCTGTTCCGCATCTCCGAGCGACACGCGGCCACCGACGAGCAACGCCGCCGACAGATCCACCCGTCCGCCCTAGGGCCGCACGAAGCCATCAGGCTCGTATCGTTCCTGCTGAGCGGCGCCGCACGGCTCGAGGACGGCGAGCCAGAGGTGGACCACACCGACATCACCGCCGCCTTGAGCCTCGTGCCACTGGCTCGCGGCGAGATGGACGAACTGGAAGCCGGACTCCTGCAGATGGCGCGGGGCCGCGGCATGACCTGGCCGGAGATCGCATTCAGCCTCGGGCTCGGCACCCCTCAAGCCGCCAGACAGCGCTATGAACGACTGATCGCACGTACCACCACGGACACAGAGCAAGGACCGGAGCAGAGCGGCTCCTCGTCGCCTCGATGAAGGAGGCTGCCTGGGGGAAACGGCCCTTCAACCTCGCAGGGGTAAATTCCTGGCTCCGACCCCGGCCCCGGTTCCGCACACCCTTCCCTGGACACAGAGGGATTGCCGCCGGTGAGCGTCAGCGGTGACCGGGGCGTTGAACAGATCAGGCAGACGGATTTTCGTTCGCCGTCGACTGGTTGTCATTACCGATTCTGAGCCGATAAGGCCGGAGGGAGACATACGGTGTCTGTCCCATGGGGACTTTTGATATCTACCGTGGGAGGTATCGCCGCCACCCTCGTGGGTGTCGTCGCGGGCGGTGTCGTGGGACGGCGCGGCCAGAACCGCCAGTGGCTCCAGGAGTCACGGACGGCCGCGTACGAGAAGTTCCTCCAGGCCTTCGGCGCTGTGGAGATGGAGCTTCGCGAGGCGTTCGTCGACAGACGCGCGCCCGCCGTGGACTGGGAGCCGTTCAACGCCTCTCTGCAGTCGATATCCCTGGTGGCAAGCCAGGACGCCATGACGGCGGTCAACCAGATCTGCGACGTCATCGAGGAGTTCACCATCCTGTTCCATGGCCGTCAGCCGACGGATCTGGAAGAGCTCCGGCCGATTCACACGGGGCTGTGCGAGGCGCACGTGAGGTTCGTCAACGCGGCCCGTCGATCCCTCGATCCCTTGCAGGAAAACCTCATCCGGACCCAGGGCGGACCGTCCCCGTGGCACGGGGTCGAGTCCATCTGGGCTCGGGGGGACGGGCGCCCAGGATCCGAATAGCGGACGCTGCCCCGACCACCTGCACCTGGGAGATCCGCGCCTGACACCACCACGACGTACCCGGTCGAGCTCCTGACGCTCCAACGACAGTACTTTTGGTGGGAGTTGCACCGGCACTCGATCAGACGTAGAGGGCTCCGCCCTCTCGGCCCTCAATGATCCCCAAACCGGGAAGGCAAGCGCCGGCCTACAGTGCGAGCAAGCCCCTCCCAGCAACGGAGAGCAGTCACTGAATGTCGATCTACTTCAACGTGTACGGCCTTCGGGAGAAAAGCCTCGGCGAAGCGGAACGGCTCATCGCCAACACCCTGGAGGTAGAATTCACTTCGCGTGAAAGCTCCTTCAAAGGAGGAGAGTACTTCTCGCATCGGGGTGCGAATCTATTTGAGATCACAATTGAGTCGAACTTTGCGGACGACGAAGGAATCCTCGCCGTCCCAGAATTCCCCCAGTATCCGACACTCATCTTCGTCAGCTACGCCACCTCGGAAGTACAGCGTCGACTGAACGCACACGGTGGGATCGACCTGCTGCGCACCGAGACGGCCGAGTAGCCGTCGACGATTCTTCAGATCCCCACCCACCCACGGCTCGGCAGGCAGCTCTCCCCACCTGGCATCGGCATGCCTGCCGGGCTCGACGGCTCATCCCGTACTCGTGGGTTCCCGTGCCTGGTCCAGCCCTCATCGGATCGAAAACCAGGTGCGAATGAGCCCGTTTGCATCCGTATACTCGTGCGAACTCATGAAGGACGGGAGGTGGAGACAGTGAAGCTTGCTGAGGCGCTGGCGGAACGCGCGGAGGCGACGCGCCGTGTGGAGCAGTTGCGCGCGCGCATCGTCAGTAGTGCGCGGTACCAGGAAGGCGAGACGCCCGCCGAAGATGCATCCCAGTTGCTGGCCGAAGCCGGCGAGGTGATGGACACCCTTGAAAAACTGATCCGACGGATCAACCGGACAAATGCCGTTGTGGAGATGGGCTCGGACGGCACACTCACCGACGCGCTCGCACGCCGGGACGTGCTGCGGACGCGTCACTCGGTCATCACCGCGGCGGCGGATGCGGCAGCGGGTACGGGTGAGCGGGGATACGGGCGCCAGCTTCGGTCCGAGCTGATGATGCTCTCCGCCCTCTCGGTCGCGGAACTGCGCGGTCAGGCGGACGACCTCGCACGGGAGATCCGTGAGATCGACGTGCGGATCCAGCGGACCAACTGGGAGGCCGATCTGCTGGACTGAGCCGTCCCAGCAGACGAGGACGATGTGGAGCAGGTAGCCGTTTCGGAGGCGTGCACACACCGAGGGCTGGCGGTTTTCCAGCCCACTCCTGGCGCGTGAAGAGCAACGCGGGGGTTCGACTCCCCTTTAACAGTGCAGCTCAGCACCGCGTACAGGTAATGGTGCACATCGCACAGCACATCACCACGTGCAGATCCGGACCGGTGAGGGCGGGTTCGGGGTTTCCCACATCGCAGCAGGACGGACCCCCGGGGGAATGGCGGAGACGGGCTTCGCTCTTCGGTGGGAACGAACATCATCGACGAGTGATCTCACTACCGCCCGGCGTCACCACTTCGGGAGCGCGGCTCTACGACAGCAAACGCGACAGCAGATAGAGCACCGCCAAGACTCCCAGGACTGCCCCGGCGATCTGCCACGTCCTCTGTGGCGAGGGCAGGATGACTACCTGCGGTGCGGACTTGCCGGGATAGACGTAGTAGATCCGGTGCCGATGCTCGGGCACGACCACCCGGGCCAGTGGCAGGTACCGCAGGTCGGCCGCTCGTGCGATCTCACCGTCCCGCCGCTTGAGGCGAGGCTTGAGGAGAGCTTTGAACTCGCCCTCGAGGTCGTCGGGGACGGAGTCGTTGTGGGTGAGGAACGTCTTGTGCCAGTTGCCGTACTCGCGTGCGTGCTGACGCGCCATGTACGGCAGGCCCGACTCGGGCCACTTGATCTCCTCGGTCCGTGGCTGCCGGCTGATAACGCCTTCAGTCCACGTCACGGTGTGGCCGGTGCCCGCGCATCGCTTGTGGGACTCGGTTCCTGCGCCGTCGCAGTCGGGACACTCTCGGGTGCCCCTCCCTCGGCAGGTCGAGCAGGTGACGTGTCCGCGGCCTCGGCATGTCGAGCATGCGGCGTCGAACGCCCCACACTTTTTGCAGGTGACGCGCTCGTCTGCCGCCTGCCGCCCGTCTTCGGGAGCCTTCTGGGTTCGACGGCCTGTGCCGTCGCAGCGTAAGCAGGCCTCGATACCGCGGCAGTCGCCGCAGGTGGTGGTCGCCGCGCAGGGCAGGTCCCCTCGCCCCTGACAGCGCGAACAGGTCACCTTCCCGTTGCCGCACGGACAGGGGTCGTCTTCGACCGAGCCACGTTGCACCAGCTGCAGCGTCGTCGCGACGGCAGGGTCCTGCGGTGGGGCGAGGGGGTGGCGATCCAGCCTGTCGTATCGCGGGCGGCCCGAGAGGTCGATACGCCCGCGGTGAATCCGCTTGTCCTCGGTGCGGGTCTCTATGGACCGCACGATCCTTCCCTCCAGGAGCGAGTGCCAGGTGATCTCGCCGGAAGCCGGCAGGCCCACCTTGGGCGCTTCCCCGCGCTCGGCGATGTGCTGTCGCACCGCTTGCAGGATGTCCGTCTCGCTCAGCATGAGTCTCCCCTGTTTCGGCCGCGGCCCCTCCCCGCGGCCGTCGAAGGCACCGTAGCCAAAACGCACGGCGGGCGGTGCCGAACCTCCGCGGCTGCCCGCCGGCACTACGCGATCCTGGCGCCCTGGCTCTGATTCGACAAGATCCCCTACCCGACCCCGTACGAGATGCCTAACTTGGCAGCACGTTGCGGTGCTACCGCTCCGGTCACTTTCTGTCGGTCGAATGAGGCATGGCCATGGCTATCGTGAGATCACGCTGCGGGTGGATACGGCCGAGCACGTCGCAGCCGCGGGCGTTGAGGTCGACGACGCGGCGCACGGGCGGCTCCCGCCCCGTCTTCAGCCCGCCGTGGTCACCATCACCGCACTCACTCTGCCGGGTGTCCTGATCGCTTTGCCCCGCCTGGCGGAGGAGACTGCCCGCACCTGATCGGGCCGGGAGCCCCGCCCTCTCCGCCCCTTCCCCACACCGAAAGGTGAAGTCATGCACGACCTCCAAACGCTGCTGCGCGAGTACGACCGCGCCCGCGCCTACACCGACGACCTGTGGAGGGACCTCACCCCGGACGAGGTCGTCTGGCGCCCGCACGAGAACTCCAGCGCAATCGGCTGGCACCTCGGCCACCAGGCCCATGTCGCCCATTTCATGATCCGCAACCTCACCGCGGCCGAGCCCAGCCCCGACCCGGAGTTGGACGCCGTGATGGACTCCGCGAATCCGGAGAAGTTCCGCGGCGCGCTTCCCACGATTGAGCGGCTCACCGCGTTCCGCGACACTGTCGCCGAGCGGGTCCACGTCCGCATCGGCGACATCGCCGCCGGACGTGTCGGCGCCCCCACCCAGATGTCCATCGTCGCCACCCATCTGCTGACCGCACTCATCAACCACGAGTACCAGCACGACCAGTGGATCAGCGAGGTCCGGGCGGACGACCTCGGCCACGCGCTCCCGCCCGACCCCGAGTCGGACCGGCTCAGCCGCGTCGACGGCTACCTCGTCTGCAACCCCTACGCCTGACTGCCGCACAGGCGGACTGGGTGTTGCCGGAGGCCTCCCATCTGGTGGTCTGCGACGCGAACGTGGGAGCGGCCCGGCGCAGGCGGCTGATCGCCAAGAACGGCTGCTGCCTGGAGCCGGGCCGCTACCTGGAGGCTCGCAAGGCGCCCGGAGCGAGGACGGGCCCGCTCAAGCCGACCGTCGTGCCTTCGCGCCTTCGCGCCTTCGCGTCAGAAGCCCTTGGCTGTGGCCGGCCGAACGGACATCGCGCGGCCGTGTCCGCATCCGACCTGCGCTTCAAGATCGATTGTCAGTGGTGGGTGGGAGGATCGATGCATCGAGTCCGAACAACGGGGAGCAGTCATGTCCGGGACCCAGAACTACATCAATCACGTTGCTCTTGTGCTGGACGCCAGTTCGTCCATGTCGCAGCTGAGCCACAAGGTCGTCGAAGTCGCCGACCAGCAGATTGCCTATCTGGCCCGCCGATCGGAGGAGCTGGACCAGGAAACCCGCGTGACGGTGTATGTCTTCGCGAACAAGGTGGAGTGCGTCATCTACGACAAGGACGTGCTGCGAATGCCGTCCCTGAAGCAGCTGTACCAAGTCGGTGGAATGACGGCTCTGCTGGCGGCCACGCTGAAGTCGCAGCGGGAGCTGGCACAGACGGCCCAACTCTACGGCGACCACAGCTTCCTGACGTTCGTACTGACTGACGGACAGGAGAACGCAAGCCATCGCTGCCCGGACGCTCCTGCCAGGGATCCGCGTGAACTGGTGCAGGCCGTGGCCGAGATGATCGAGACGCAGCAGGACAACTGGACGCTGGCCGTGCTCGTGCCGGACCAGATGGGCAAGCGAGAGGCCATGCAGTGCGGCTTCCCGAAGGACAACATCGCCATCTGGGATGCCACGAGCACTCAGGGTCTGGAGGAGGCCGGGCAGGTCATCCAGCAGGCGACCGAGAAATTCATGGTGGGCCGGTCCCAGGGCATTCGGGGATCGCGGGCGGTGTTCTCTACGGGTGCCGAGGCTGTCAACAAGGACACCATAAAGGCGGCCGGTCTCACCCCGGTGAATCCGGCCGAGTACCAGCTGATCCCGGTGACCCGCGAAGCGAAGATCCGGGAATGGGTCACCGAATGCGGGCACACCTTCCGTACCGGTTGCGCGTTCTATCAACTGAGCAAGTCGGAGAAGGTCCAGGCGCAGAAGCAGATCGCGGTCCTGGAGAAGAGGACGGACCGGGTGTACACGGGGCCGGAGGCCCGAGCCCTGCTCGGCCTGCCTGACATGGAAGTTCGCGTCAAGCCGGACCACAACGACGACTTCACGATCTTTGTGCAGAGCACCAGTGTGAACCGGAAGCTGGTGCCGAACACGCGGATCATGCTGATGAACTGACGGCTTAAAAGCCCCGCCGGTCCGGTACTGGCGGGGCTACAGCTCCCGCCGCGGGCGGTCCGTCCAAGCGCCGCCGGTTGCCAGTGCGGGCAAGCAAGCACCGGGGGCCACTGCTGGAGAAGATCGGCGAGCCGGGGGGGCGGACCTACGGCCGTGGATCGGCCCCGCCCGCCTGGCCGAAGCCGAGGCCCGCGCGGCCAAAGTGGTGGGCAACCTGCGGCAACAGTCTGTCCCGACACGACTGTCACAGGCGGGTGTTTAACTGCCCGTATGGATCCAGAGACCACCCGCTCCGCCCTCCGCGACTTCTGTGCCGATCGACTTGGCACGGACCTCGCCGCCGGCTTGGTCCGCCTCGCCCGCCCCGGTTTCGCACTCGCGGCGGCAGGTCCCGGCGAAGCCGCCGGCCATAGCCGGTTCGGCGGCCGGGCGATGCTCGAACCGGGTACGCCCTGGCCGACGTGCGACGGCTTTCCGCTGAGCCTGATCGCCGTCCTCGACATCGAGGCCTTGGCCCCCTGGTTCGACGACGTCCCGGCGGGGACGGGTCTGCTCAACTTCGGGACGGGTCTGCTCAACTTCTTCTACTTGGACACCGACTCCGAGCAGTGCGATCCCGTCTCCTACGAGCTGGCGCTCAAGTACGACCCCTTCTCCCCGCAAGTGGGGAAGGTGATCGCAGCCCGTTCCGCACACGCCGTCGAGACGAACCCACCCGCTCGGTCGAGCGTCTTCGATCCGGTCCCCTGGGCCGCCACGCCCGGGTTCGGCTTCCCCGACACCTGGGACCCGGCCTGGCACACCCTGGACCTGGGACCCGAAGTCGACCACATGGCCCGGGCCATGCCCGGTCAGCACGTGGAGGAGTTGCTCACCGACGGGGCAGAGCGGCCGGGCGCGCTCGATTCCGAGGACATAGCCTTCGGATGGCCGAAGTTCCCCACGGGGAGTTCGCCGATGGTGCCGTGGGGCGAAGACCCGACCACCTACCACCACCTCCTCCAGCTGTCGGGACAGGGAGAGTGGTACCTCGGCGGCGACGGCGGCTGGATGCACTGGTCGATACCCACCGATGCGCTGCGGGCCGGCGACTTCAGCCGGGCGATTCCGACCCCGGACATCTGGTGACCACCGGACGCCTGGATCCTGTCCGTAAGGAGCGCGCCGAGCTGGTCCACGGGCAGCGCGCCTCCCCCGGCCACCGGCCCGCCCCGGCACCCGACCGGCAGCAACTCGGTTGTGACGATGAGGGATGAGGAACGTGGCGAGCGTGAGGACGTCGATACCGGCGGCCGGGTGTCACACGCCCGTCTCGGCGAGGAACCCCCGTACGTGCCCCAGCCACACCGCCCGGTCCGCCTCGTCCAGGATGTGCCCGCCACCGGGGATCTCGACCGTCGCGGCTCCGGGAATGCCCGCGGCGAGTCGACGCTGGCTGTCGGGCAGCACCAGCCGGTCGCCGGTCGGCACCACCACCAGCGTGGGTACGCGTACCTGACCGAGGTCGTCGCGGACGTCCAAGCGCGTGATCAGCTCGAAGTGGGCCAGCATTCCGGCGGGTATCGCGGCCAGCGCGCCGTCGACCGCCGCCTCGACGTCCTCTGGGGACATCGCGGCGAGCTGGCGCTCCGAGAGGCAGGAGAGCAGCGCGAGCCGGGCCACGGCCCGCCACTCGCCCGCCTTGCCGAGGGCGGCGAGGAGGTGCGCCGCACCCCCGAGCACGGGGTCGGGGGCCGCGAATCCGGCGGTGAGCACGAGGGCGGTGACGCGTTCGGGGTGCCGGGTCGCAGCCCGGACCGCCACTGCGCTGCCCAGCGATTCGCCGATCACGGCGAACCGGTCGTGCCCGCGGTCGACGGCGGAGGCCACGACGGCGTCGGCGAGCGCGTCGAGGTCGAGCGGCGTGTCCGGGAGGGGCGTACGGCCCACGCCCGGATAGGACGGGCCGATCGTCGTGTGGTCCCGCCCCAGATCGTCGAGAACGAGACCGAAGTTGCCCTCGATGCCGCCGCCGGCACCGTGCGCGAGGAGCAGCGCGGGTCCGTCGCCCCGTCCGTCGACCTCGAGCTGGTAGCGGTGTGCCTGGAGAAATGCCTGTTCAGAAGCCATGTGTAGGACGCTAAACTCTGACATCGGTGTCAGAGTCAAGTCGTTGAGCCGAGGGGGGAGGGTTCCGGTGCGGATCAAGGAGATGGCCCAGCGTGCCGGCGTACACGAACGCTCCTTGCGCTACTACGAGAAGCAGGGTCTGCTCGCTCCCCAGCGCCTGTCCAGCGGCTACCGCGAGTACAGCGAGGCGGACCTGGAGACCGTGCGCCGCATCCGCTGTCTGCTGATGGCCGGTCTGTCGACCGCCGTCATCGCCCAGGTCCTCCCCTGCATCCGCGACGACGGCGGCCGTCTCGCACCCACCTGCCCCGACCTCGTCGGACAGCTGAGGGGCGAACGGGAGCGCATGAACCGCGAGATCGAGGCGCTGAGTACGTCCCGTGCTCTCCTCGACACCGTCCTCGACGCCGCACCCGAGGACTTCACGCGCCACCTCGAGTCGGCCGACGGTCTGACCGCCTGACCGCCTGACTGAACGCGAGGGAACGCCTTGATCTCGGAGTACCAGCAGCGACTGCGTGAACGGTTCCTCTCCGTCCCCGAGACTCCTCCGCCCGCTCCCTGGCGCCCGGTCCTGAGCCGGCGGAACCCCATAGGCGGCTTGCTCGGCATCGGCTTCGCCATCGCTCCCGGCACCGGCCACGACCTGGTCATGGTGGTCTCGGTCGACGGACACGGGCTATTCGACACCCTCACGGGAGAGAAGACGGCCAGGGACCGCGACCCTGACCCCGACGACAGCACCCCGGACGCAGTACCCGACCTCTCGTGCCCCGGGCTCGGACCGATCGCCGGGACCCGTGTGCGCATCGCCGGACTCTTCGGAGGCGGCCTCCACACCACCACTTACGACGGCTGGAGCCTGGAAGTCGTCAGCCCCGAATGGCCGCACCACCGGGTCCTGCTCTCCACAGACGGAGGAATGCCCCACAGCGGACCACACGGCGAGCGCTGGTGGCACATCTTCGACTCCAACTACTCACAACTGCGCACTGCCGGCTTCTCACCGTCCGGACGCACCCTGGCGGTCGCCACCAGCAGCGACCTCACCCTCTGGACCCGTCGCACTGCCGAAACGGACCCCACGGGCAATGCCGACGCATGACGCGCGAGGACCTCGCCGTGATGTGCACAACGAGCAGAGGCCGGCATGCGGACCCGCTCGCGACGCTCTGCTCACGGCGGCGCATTCGGCACACGGCCCGGCTGTCCCCACCGCCAGCGCGGCCTGCGCGCCCAGCAGCCGCTCGTCGTCTTCACGGCGCGGGCATGCCGGTCCTCGGGCATGCCGGTCTACCGGGCGGGCGTTACTGGCGTCTCGTTCTTGATCTTCATCATGCGTTCGGGGGAGTCGGCCAGAACGGCGTAGGCGTCCAGGTTCCTGGCGGTGGTGTAGTCGTTCTTGGTCTCGATGCCGATCAGCACGGTCCTGACCGCGGCGTGGGTGTGGAAGCAGGCCGCGGCGGCCTGGTCCCACATCAGTGCCCGCTTGACCGGGCTGCGGCCCTCGCCGAGGGTGAACTTCTCGCTCACCGTCACATCCCGGCGCAGCTCGAACGCGGCCCAGGTCCCCCTCTGCGGCGCGTTGCGGCAGCTGCCGGTCAGGCGTGCGGTGACCAGGCGAGTGCGGGTGGTGTCGCGGTCCTCGAAGAGGTGCGCTCGGGGGTAGGCGGCGACAGCGTCCAGGTTGGGCTTCTCGGTGGAGTAGAACCGCACTCGCTCCCACTCCCCGCGTCCCTGTCCCCGCAGCGCGTCCAGCGTCTTGGCGATGGCCGGCACCAGGCTGTGGGAGTCGGATGACTTCATGTCCAGCAACACACCCATCCGCTGCGGAATGCGCCGCAGCGCCTCCTCCAGCGTGGGCAGCGGAGTGGGGTGCTGGCGGTACGGATAGCGGCCAAAGGCGTCCTCGAACCGGTAGCCGGCGTTCAGGCGCGTGAGCTGCTCGGCGTCGTGGTCCGCGACCTTGCCCGTGCCGTCGGTGAGCGCGGACAAGTCGGCGGGCCGGTACAGGACGGGGACGCCGTCACGGCTCACCTGCACGCTGAGCCACATCATGTCGACCTTGTGCGCCAGCGCACCGTCGATGGCCCGCACGGTGTTCTCCGGGAAGTCCGCGGTCCCCGCCCGGTGAGCGATCACCAAAGGACGGCCGTCACCGCCCGCCGCTTGCCGATTCGCATCCGTGACGTGATCGGAGCCCGGCTCACGCGTCGCGGATGCCCGCACGGACTCGGCCGGGCCCACGGCGACCGCGGTCACCACGGACGCGACGCCGACCACCGCGGCCAGGGCGGCCGACCACTTCCGCACCCGTACCATCAGCTCCCTCTCCCCTACCAACCTGCCCTGATACCACAGACTTTGCTCCCCGCAGATCTTGTCCCACTCTCCCCGCCCTGCGGCAGAGCCATTCCGGCGTCCAGAGGAGGTGTTCCCAGACGGCGGTGCAGCCGAGCGCCTCGAGCTCGTCATCGACTCGGCGACGGTCCGTGGCCAGGAAGAATGCGCGTTCCCGCGGCTGCGGTGCGCGTTCCCGGGGCTGCGGCGAGAACTGCTCCTCAACGAGGTGGTGAGGGCCAAGTTCACCAGAGGTGCAGGAAGCTCCGGATGTCGTCGAAGCCGTCGACGGCCCGACCGTCCACGTCCGAGGGGTCCGCTTCAGCACGCGCCGCCAGCGCCACCGGATGGCGCCGCCCGTCGGGGCCCGCGAACGTCAGTGGGAACGTGCCGTAGTGCGACACCTCGGCCGGGGAAGGTGCGGCTGCGGCGGTCCACTCCTCCTCATAGGACGGCGGAGCTACGCCGTCGACGACCGCCAGGCGCCACTGCGGCAGCCACCGTGCGAACAGGGGCTCCACGGCTTCGAGCGGGCCGATGTGGCGAACCTTCGCCTCCGTCACGTCCAGTCCATCCTCCGAGAGCCACCATGCGGTCACAGCAGAGCGTATGGAGGGCGGGCCACAGCCAACAACTGACCGCTTCAGACTGCGACTGAGGTGGTCACTCGTCATCCAGTCGCTGGAGTACGTGCTTGAACTCGCCGGAGTTGAGCAGGCCGGCGATCACCTGGGCCATGTTCTCGACGCCGGGGTCGCGGACGATCAGACCGTCGGAGCACCAGAAGTAGCGGCCGTCCAGGTCCTCACCGGTCCGAGCCCCCTTCTCCATCAGGCGCGCGACCTCCGCGACGGTGAACATGGTCGCGCTCCAGCGTGAGCCGTCCTCCGTCAACCGGACCTCGACGTCGACGTTGCAGACGGCATCCAGATCCTCGCCTTCGTCGGGCAGGAAGGATGCCTCGAAATGGTCCGTACGGACGCGGTACCAGGGCCCGTCCCAACCCTGTTGAGTGGCTGCGGACGGTTCGCTGTTGGTCATCTGAGGAGTATCGACAGCAGGCCCATAAGGCTCAACCGAGTTCTCCGGCAAGCTCCTGCCTCGTGACCGCCGACCTTGTGCCCGATGAACGGTGGCAGCGGACAGCGCGCAAGGGAGTGGCCTGGCGCGACCTGCCGCGCCTTGCGGTCGAGCCGTGGACAATCAAGGCCCGTCCCTGTCCCCTCTCGCGAAGGAAGAGACAACCGCTGTGCACGCCGTCATCGTCTGGTGGGACCTGTCCGGTTCCGATCAGACCATCGAGTCCCTGCGTACCTACCTGCGTGAGGAGTCCGTATCCGCGTTCTCCGAAGTGCCCGGGCTCCGCTTCAAGATGTGGGTCTCCGATTCCGAAGCAAACAGGTGGGGCGCCGTCCTGCTGTGGGAATCCAAGGAGGCAGCGCAGCAACCGCTGCCCAGTCGGGCGCTTGAGCTGATCGGCTACCCAGCGACAGTCGCTCATTCCTTTGACGTGGAGGCCACGGCCGAGGGCCGTTACGAGACGCAGCAGCTCGCACTGCTCGGCCTGGCCTTCGACGGGACGGCCGAAGCGGTGCGGCCGTGACGGCTGCGACACGAGCGCGGAAGTGCCTTTGTCCGGCGGCCGGAACGGGTCCAGGCGAAGGTCCGCTCTGCCACCCGGCGGGTGCCGGCCGGAGCCAGGTCGTGGGCGACGCCGCGGCGGGCGATGAGCTCACCAGCGAGTGAGCCGACAAGAGCCCGCCAGAGTATGGCGAGCTCTTCGCCGGCTGCTACCTCCGCCCGAGCCGGTTCAGGTATCCGTCCTGAACTGCGCGGCCGCGGGCAGTGGTTGTGCTGACCATCCGCGAGCTGACCCTCCGCGGCCTGTGGCCGGCGGCCGCGGCCTTGCGCCGACCGTCCGCGGCCGCGCGGTGGGGCTCAGCGGACGTCCACCGTCGCCAGGTCAGAGGTCCTCTCGCGTACGGGGTGGCCATCGTTCGGGCTGGTCAGGCCGTACAGGACCGCGCGGTACTGCAGGACGCCGCGGTGCGCGGCCTTGACATGTGCGGTGGCCTGCGCGTCGGTGCCCGTGGGGACCACGTCGCCGCAGGTCACCGGGCGCCACGCCTGCCCACCGTTGCGGCCCTCCAGGCATATCCGCAGGTGGCCGGCAGCGTCGTCGTTCCCCTGCGCCGTGACCGTGAAGGTCTTGCCGGCGTGCGCGGTGTGCGGCGCCGTGATGTCCACACCCCCCTTGGCGTACGCCGGCACGGCGGCCAGCGTCACCGAGGCCAGAGCCAGCGCGCCGGTCAGGGCCACACGGCCGCCCCGCGCCTTCGGCCCCGTCTTCTTCGTCCTGGTCATGGACTTCCCTCCGTAGATCTCCCCCACATGGCGAGCCCCACCCCGTCGTGAAGGCGCCCGCTGCGCCTCGCTGACTGCCCAGATGAGCCGGCCGCCCCGCTCGTTGCACCTCGCCCGACGGCGTTGCGGATGGACGACCAAATCCCGCCAACTCGCCTGATCCCACCATCAGTCCGGCGCATGCGTGCAGTCCGGCCACCCACCGCTCGGGAGATCGGGTTTGGCGGTCGCCCGGCATGGCGCCGTCACGTTCAGGAGCCGCCGAACTCTTTGCGCCACGAGTCGAAGTCGATCTCCTCGAACCCGCCGAACTCCTCCAGTCTCCGCTGTGGACGGAGATGAGCGCCATTCCCTACAAAGCCGCAGCTCGGGAGCGCCGAGGCGTCGTACCGTGGCTCGGTGGGGAACGTATTCGGTGGTGGGGAACGCATTCGGTGGTGGGGAACAGCGAGCATCGGAGGTGGCCCGCAAGGTGGCGGGCCTCTCTCGCTGCCGGGACGTGAGGGCGCCGCTCCGGGACTCCCATCTGGGTGGCGGCGCGGTGGCCCTGCGGGACTCCAAGAACCCAGACCGCGCCCCGCTGATGTTCACCGCGTCTGAGTGGAGCGCCTTCCGCCTCGGCATCCACGCCGGCGAACCCCAGGGCTGAGCACGCGCTGGCCACGAAGTTCTTCGACGCTGACCCCTGCCGTGCTCAGTCACAGTCGATTCCTGCTTGGTCATGCGGGCCGCGGACGATCGTCGCTCGTGAGTACTTCTACGGATAGCCAGCCCCCGTCGCGATCAGCAGGATGACTCCGTGACTGATCACGAGGGTTGCCAAGTCCCTGTTCGCCCCGCACGCGACCATCGGGCCACGGAGAAAGCGATGAAGGCCGTCCTCATCGTGGCGGCCGTAGCCGGTGCGCTCCTGCTGTTCTACCTGGCCCCCTTCTTCATCAGCCTCTTCGCCGTGGCCAGGTGATCGGGGTAGCACCTCCTCTTCCATGGGCCGTCACAAAGCAGCACGCCGTTGCACCAGGGCCTGAGCTGTCACCACGGACGCAACTGTGCGGCCATCGCCCGCCGGTACGGGTTGCCCTTGGCCGGATACGAGTCGATCCCCGCGCAGGACCGGGCTGAGGCCCGCTTGTCCGGCCACCTATTGGCTTTGTAGGTGAGTCACGAGAACGTCTGCTGCTCAGCGGTGCGAACGTCGGGTTCCACGGGAGAGTGATGTCGCTAAGTTTCGGTTCTGGCTCGATTTCCGTGAAGGCGGCACGCCGAGTGACGGCTGACGCTCAGGTCAACCGCCTGGGATTTGCCTGAAAGTGAGCCGTGCGAGCCTTGGCGTGGAGGCCGATGCCGCACCCCTCCGGATGAGGTTCGGGCCGAGGAGAGGCGTCGCCAGGTGGTCAGGCGATGAAGTCGTGGAGGGCAGGCAGTGGCTCGGTCGTCTCGACAGATCCGATGTAGACCACGGCCTCCTCGAACTGGAAGTAGGAGAGCCCTTCGTGGCGTGGGCCGATGACGAGAAGGTTGCTCCCGCGGCGCCAGGCGGCGTGCCGCCACTCGCCGGGCCCCATGGCCAGGGTGCCGCCTTTGGACCTGAGGTCGCACTCTGGGGAACCGAGTCGCTGAGTGAATCCGGTGATAGCGGCGTCGATCTGTGCGTCGAACACCTCGCGTCCGGCGTTCTCGTGGCTGGACCAGCCGGGCAACGTGCCCCAGAAGTCCTCAGCCCAGTCCTCGCCGCCAACCCAGTAGAAGTGGGCAAACGACAGGGCGAGGTGGTCCCCGAGGTAGGCGAGGTGACCTTCGGTGCTGACGAGAGTGTCTTCCAACGGCAAGTCGTCGCCTTCGCACCAGCCCAAACGCTGCAATGTCGCCTCGGGGACCGTTCGGTCGCCCCACGGCAGTTCCGCCAGGCCGACGATCTGTTCCACCAGGAGGGGTGTGACGGGGCAGGCGGCGACGTGATCGGCGATCGGGTCCTCGTCTGTCATGGCAGAACGGTATCCAGGCCCTGTGACGACATCGACGCCCCACCCCACGCGACCTCCAGCCGGTCCGAAGTGTCCTCCCATCCGATAACTCAGCGTGCCCGCATCGCAGAAGTTGAGCAAGAACCCCACTTGGCTCTGGCTCAACAACCGTGGAGCCGCCGCTGTGAGTGACGGGTGACGGTCGTCGTGGTCTCCTGGAAGTGCCCGGAACTGTCAGCCCGGAGCCTGGTCGGGCTGACAGTTCCGGTTCGTGGAAGGTGAGGTGCTCCGGCTGGAGGAGCTGCTGTTCCCGTCGATCGCGGATGTCGGTGCTGTCGGTAGACGTGAACAACGAAACGATGCGTATTGAAGCCTGCTGCACGACTGTCGGGGCCGTATGACCGGGCTGCGGCGACCGGTCGAGCCGGGTTCATGGCTCCTACCTGCGGTTTCCCGCCGACTCACCCAGCGCGGGAAGACGCGTGGTGCTGTGTTTGAAGGTCCGCCGATTCCCGTGCGGGAACCCGTCGTGCGATCGGCGGGCCTTCGTCGAGCAAGTGCCGGGGCTGACTCGGCGGTTCGGCCGGTGGACCGGGGGGTTGCGGTCAACGCTGGCCGCTGTCGGCCTCGCGCTCGCAGGCCGGGCCGGCGCCCGTATGGCCAGCGTCTTCGGGATCTCTGTCAGTCGCAGCACGGTACTTCGGATGGTCTCGGCTCTTCCTAAACCAGAGGGACCGGCCCCACGGGTGGTCGGCGTCGACGAGTATGCGACGCGCAAGGGCCGGGTCTACGGAACCATGCTGGTCGATGTGAGACACGGCGACCGGTGGACCTGCAGCCCTAGGAGGCCTCCGGCTCGCCTTGGCCAACCGGTCACCGGTTCGCCGACCGTATCCGAGCCAGACACACCACGGTTCACGCGCTGCTGGAAGCCGGCCATAGCCGCCAAGCCGGAAGACCTCTTCCGCGGGCAGTGGCAGAACAACCGAACCTCCGTCCTCGACGAGTACAAGCCCTATCTGGACGACCGCTGGGACGAGGGCTGCACCAATGCCTGGAAGCTATGGGAAGAGATCGTGCCGCTCGGCTACAAGGGCACCTGCGGGATTGTCAGCGCCTACATCAGGAAGAAGCGCATGTCACCGCAACCGGTGACGGCAAAGCCACCGTCGCCCCGAACGGTCTCCAAGCGGATCCTCAGCCGCCCCGAAACCCTCACCGAAATCGAGCAGTTGCCGCTCGAGATGGTCCTTGCTCAATGCCCCGAACTGGAGGCCCTCACCGGACACGTCCGATCCTTCGCGACCATGCTCACCAAGCGCCAAGACGAGCAGCTCCCCAGTGGCTCGACGCCGACCGGCGAGACGACCTCCCCAGCCTCCACACCCTCGCCGCAGGCATCGACCGCGACCGTCAAGCCGTCATCGCCGGCCTCACGCTTCCCTGGAACTCGGGCGTCGTCGAAGGACACGTCAACCGGATCAAGATGCTCAAGCGCCAGATGTTTGGCCGGGCTGGCTTCCCACTACTCCGGAAGAGAGTTCTGCTGTCCTGACGAAGCGTCCTCAGGCCTCAGGTGAATGCGGCCTTCGCATATACCTGGGACAAAGCAGTTGCAAGCGCTGGGGCCCGTATCGGACTATCCGCTCCAATGAATACCAACGATGAGAAGCAGGCAGGTGCCCTCGTCGGGCACCGTCCGCTCGCGCTGGTAACCGGCGTGGGCCGAACCATCGGCATCGGCGCAGGTATCGCCCGTCAACTGGCACTTTCGGGATGGAACATCGCCTTCACATATTGGACCGCCTACGACAAGCGCATGGCCTGGGGCGTTGAACAAGGGGCAACCGGCGCGATGGACCATACTCTTACCGAGCGCGGCGCGAGCACCGTGGCGATCGAAGCGGACCTTGCCGACCCCGGTGCCCCTGCCCGGATTTTCAACGAGGCGGAACGCCGACTGGGCAGCATCACCGCCCTGGTGATGTGCCACTGCGAGTCCGTCGACTCCGGCCTGCTCGACACAACCGTCGAGAGCTTCGACCGGCACTTCGCCGTCAACGCACGTGCCACCTGGCTGTTGATCCGCGAGTACGGCCTGCGCTTTCGCGGCACCCACGGAACGGGGCGGATCGTCAGCCTCTCCAGCGACCACACCGTCGGCAACCTCCCCTATGGCGCGAGCAAGGGTGCCTTGGACCGCATCACCTTGGCCGCGGCCCAGGAACTAGCCCACCTCGGCGTCACCGCCAATGTGATCAACCCCGGGCCAATCGATACCGGCTGGATGACCGAGGAAACGCAGGAGAGCTGCATCAGCCAGACGCCGCTCGGCCGCCTCGGCACCCCGCAGGACACCGCACACCTCGTGGACTTCATGTGCTCACCACAAGGCCAATGGATCAACGGTCAACTACTGACAAGCAACGGTGGGTTCGCTTAGTTCATGACTCAGCGTTCATGAGCCACAGTTGTTGAGCCAGAACCCGTTCTCATGGACATAGCCAGTGGGGCCGTGGGGAGGCCGCCGGCAGATGAGCACGGTGGACGGTGAGCCCGGCGAGGTCGAGGTTGAAGGCGCTGAGGTCCTGCGTGGCGGCGGCAGTGATCTCGGCCGTGGCGTCGATCCGCTGCGCCTTCGGGTGATTGGAGAAGGTGAAGGCGGAGTGCCGCGCCGTTCCCCAGCTTCCGGAAGTACGGGTCCCGCACCCGGCTCCGCTGCAGCCGGCCAGCGCCAGACCCAGGGCCAGGACGAGCGGCGCGACGGTACGGAAGGACATGTCCTGGTCTTAGCCGTGGATCCGAGGATCCAAGGTTTCCTCAAGGCGGTGTTCCTACGTTCGTCGGTGAGTCCGCATGGGACTCGGTGAGTCCACAAGGAACAGGGGGAACCGTGAGTAGGCCGAGCAGCACAGCACGCACAGCATGGCGCGCCGCGAAGGTGTGGCTGATCGGGTCGATGGCGGTGGTGGCGGGGTTCGTGACGCCCGCGTACGCCGGGCCCGCGAACGCCGAACCCGCCGCCGAGGAGCCCCTGAAGCCGATCTCCAACCGGTTCATGACGTGGAACACGAACGGGCAGGACCTCGGCACGCCGAAGGCGATCGCGGAGCAGATCAAGCGCTTCCTGCCGCAGGTGGCCGCGTTGCAGGAGTCCTGCTTGAACGAGGTGCGTGAGGCCGTTCGGCAGCTCAACGAAGCGGGGCTGAAGTACGAGTACCGGAGCGGACTGGCCGCCCTGAACGGCGGCTGCCCGGGCCGGCTGGGCACGGCGATCGTCTATGCCAAGGGCACCACGGTCAGGGCGCACAACAAGAAGGGCTACAGCGACGACGAGGGATGGCTGGAGGCGCGTGGCATCCAGTCCTTCACCACGAAGCTCGACGGCCAGTGGGTCCGGGTGTTCAACACGCACCTCAGTGCACCGCGCTACGAAGGTCTGAGGAAGCTGCAGGCCAGAGAACTGGCAGACGCCACGCGACCGCACCCCCGCGCCCTGATTCTCGGCGACCTCAACACCCGGCCGCACGCCACAAACGTCATGGCCCCGATCTGGAAATCCGAGTTCAAGGACGTCGACCAGTTCTGCGGACCGGCCAAGGATTCCCGGTGCACCAAGACCCTCCCACTGACCGGGCCGCCCCGTACTGCCGAGGAGTCCAAGTACGACTACATCCTCGGCCGGGGCGTGAACTTCCGTAGCTGCAGGCTGCACACGCCCACCGACGACCACCGGATCGTCATCAGCGATCTCACCGTGGCCAACGTTCCCCGACCGGTGTGCACCGTGACCTGACGGACGCGGACCAGGCAGGGCGGCCGGGTCTCCCGTCCGCCCTGAAGCCCGTCACCCGTACACGGGCCGCTACGCCCCACCCCGTCGCCGCACGGTCAGGTCAGCGCTCCCGGTGAAGCCGCGGCGCTCCGCGTGGGCGAGGTCAGGCGCAGCGTCACCGCCCCGCACCGCCCCTCTGAACCTCACCGGCCACCACTCCCCAAGGCTGCGCTCGCCCCACCGGCGCGCTGTACGAGCGCCTGGACCGCCTCGCTGACGCCGGAGGCTGCTGGACGGCTGCAGTGCCGGCGGGATTCGAACCCGCGGACGGGGAGAGGCAGGCCCGCCCGATCCCTGTCAGTCGCCGCGAGAAGGGCCTCTCTCACGCCGATCGCAATGGGCCGCTCTGCCACGGCTCCGCAACCTGCGGGTACTGCGCAGTCCCGCTCCGAACAAGGTAGAGACAACGGCCTGTGGAGGGCGAGCTCTTTACGGTGCGAACCGGCAGGTGAAGGTTCGGCCAGGGCGAGAACACACCGCGTCAGGGGAAGCACGGTGCCTTCCACACACCTCATGTGCAGGCCGTCGGATCACCCCCGCGTCCATGGAAGGCTTCACGAGGCAGGTTTTCGTCGACCGGCTGGCGCAGAGACGCTCCGTGACCAGGAGCGCAAGCTCCCCGGTCACCGGGGGTTGGTTGCCGGGACGGTGAGAAGGATGCGGTAGGTGGCGGTGTACCGGGCGCTGGATGCTCGCACACCCGTCCATGCTGGCGCGGCTCGGATCCGGTGTTACCCCGGTTCGGGGCCCGGCCACGGTGTGCGTCAGCGTGGTCTTGCTGGCACTGGGTCTGCCGGTCGCGGCCGGGGCTGCACCCCGGCGCCGAAGTTGGCGCCGGGGTGCGGCTCGGTCACCAGATCCAGTGCTGGAGCCACGCCGTCAGCAGGGTGATGGCGCTGCCGCCGGCGACGTAGAGAGCCCCGCGGAGGGGCTCCTCCCACATCGGGCGGTGGGTCGGCCCGTGAGGGAGGTGCGGGTGCAGCTGGCGCACGGCCTGGCGCTGGCGCCAGAGGGCCCGGCGCCGCTGGTGACGGCCCCAGCGCTTACCGTTGTCGTCTTCGGGCATGGTGGTAACGTCGTCCACGGATATACCTCCAGTGAAATCGCATGAGATCTGGTCTTTGCGGGTCGTACTGGTGGTGCATCGCACGGGGAGTCGTCGACCCGGTTTCTCAGGCCACTGGTCGCGGCTCCTTTTGCGTTGTTGAGATGGTAGCGAGCGCTAGGAGGAACACATTCGGCTGCGGCCGACCTCGTGTTTCGCTTCTGTGTCGTTGTGTTGGCACGTGTTCCTGATGGTCGTTCAGAGCCGCCGAGAGCGCGCCCATCGAGGGCGTTTTTGTTGCATTGCGCCCCGGCTGGCCGCACATTGGCGCGCACAGGCCGGCAGATGAGCAAAATTGCCTCGAAGAACTGCTCGCAGACGCCCGACTCCACCCGCTCATCGGTTGTGCGCCACGGCAGGTCCTGCACCAGCCACCTGGCCCCGAGGTGTCCGAACCTCGACAGCGAAGCCGTGCGGGCTCACAGGCCGCTGGTGTCCAACTCTAGGCCGAACGGCTCCGGCAGGTACACGGGGGTGCCGTGGGGGTGGGGCCCGTCGGGTTTGGTGTAGCCGAGCCGGCCAGGGCGCGAGTACACGGCCACCGGACGCTCCTGACGGTCGACGAGGAGGTAGATCGGGGCCCGTACTCGGCGTACCGCTTCCGTTTGATGACCCGGTCGGTGTCGGCGTCGGACGCGCTCGTGATCTCTAGTCCTCGAAGACCTCACCGTTCGGCATATCCATCGTAATGCGGGCGATCAGGTCCTCACGCGTTGCCGAGCCTTTGGTAGGTGCTGGACAGCTGCTCGGCAGGTTGTCCTCGGCCTTTCGTACGCCGTCACGCCCGTCGCGTCCGTCCGCCGGCTGCAGAAGACCGACGAGGTCCGTGGCCGCGGCCGGCCCCTGTCCTGCTGGGCGCCCACTTACGCCGGCCTGGACGTGGGCCCGAGGAGCCGACTCGGTATCGGCGACGGGCCATCATCCTGTTGCAGTTCGCCGTCGCCGGCCGCGAGCACGAGGTGGCCTACCTGCGGCTGCCCGACATCGTCGAGAACCAGCACGGCCTACAGGTCGACGTCCGCGCCTCGAAGATCAGCCCCGCCAGGTGAAGCTGCCATTTGGCTCAATCCGCCCGCCACGGCGCCGCCGAGGAATCCCGCCGCGCCGGCAACGACAAGTCGTCCGCTCACGCAGCTGCTCCAGCCGCGTCGCCGGCAGGTACCCGGCCGTGCGCCCCCAGGCGGCACCGGCGCTCGGGTCGTCCAGGCCGGCGGACCATGGCCGCGACCCCGCTCCTTCCGCGCGTCGCTCCGTCGCGATGGGCGACCAGGCCGGATGCCACGAGCAGTTGTAGGGGAAGCGGGCGCTTCCTCTACGTCGGCAACGCCGTTTAGCAGGCATGGAAGGGAGCGAAGCTGGCCCAGTGCATCGGCCGCTACGACGAGTCAGGCTTTGTCGGGGCGGCCGGCAGATCCTCTTCCGGTTCGCCTCGGTCTTCTGTAGGTTCTCAACTTCGGTGTGAGGCGCCGACGCTGTGACCTGGACGTCACCCTTCAGTCTCACGACGTGTCGGCAGGCGGCTGGCTCAGATCGGTGTCATTTCCTCAGGCTGTCCAGCAGGCTGCAACGCTGCCCGGGGCTTCACGAACCTGCATCGGCAGCCATCCGTTCCGCCCACTCACGCACCGTCACTGCTCGCTCGATACGGCTCATGATGTCCTTCTTGGACGCCGTGTCCAAGGTCTCCGGGATCTTGTCGAAGGTTTGGGGAAGGACGTCGAGCAGACCCCAGATCTGTTCGCCGGTGCTGACGGTCAGCAGTTGCTGGCACCTCCACTGCAGCGGCGTCTCGGGACGGTGCGTGAGGCGCTGCACGAGTGTAGGGAACAGGTAGTGCGTCGCCTCTGCGGCGAGGTGCTCTTGGAGCCAGTCGACCGGGAGCCGCTGGCTGAAGCTGTGCATGGCGGCCTCCTGGGCCAAGTCCAGGAGCTGAGCAGTGTCGACGGCTCGGACGGTGCGGGGAAGGGGCGGGGTCATGCCGCGATGATGCCAAGAAACCATTGCGGCGCCGAGACGTCAGCTGGGCTGAGATCCGATCTGCTGACGGGCACGACCCCAGACTTCCTCGAACTCCTCGGAGGTGAGTGGTTCGGGGTCGTGGCCTTCCCATTCCGAGACAGGCGGCTCGGCAGTGATCCCGAACCTGATGTCGTACTCATCGAGGCGGCCTGCGTCGCGGGCCCGCTGCCACTCGGCGAGGGAGGCAGCTGCGATCGGGGTCAGCTCAGGCCCTTCGAGTTCGACCTGCCGGATCACCCAGCCTTCAGAGTCGACCTCGAAGTAGAACCAGGTGTCTTCCTCATCCCAGTAGCAGCGCATCCATGTGGTCACCAGGCCATGATGCCGGGCCAGATGCGCCGCGCTACTCCGCTTTGTCTCATGGTTGAGCGATGAATCCTGCTGATCGGTCGAGCTGGAAAGGAGAACCGACCCGAGTTGGATCCCAGCCTTGTTCTCGTGCCTCTCGAATGCTGGCAGCAACGTGAGCTGGACGAATGGGCTCCGTCTCGACGCCCACCCAGTTACTGGGATGGCCCTGGCCGCTGATGACGATCAAGGTCGTGCCCGGCTGGCTGCCACTGGCCGCTTCGACCGCGTAGGTCATCGGTGTCCAGCAAAGTCCCTGCATGTAGGGAGGCTTCCGGCGGATCCGCCAGCGGTACTCGATCCCGTCAACGCTTATGCGCCGGGAACCCTTCTTGTTCAGCGCCATTTTCCCTCCTCCGCTGTCGGACCGTAGCGCCGTGCAACAGGTCCGTCTCAGCCGGAATCTTCCGAGCTGCCGTGACGACGCGTTTCCTGAAGGGGGTGTGTTGGAGTGGTGCAACCTCATACCCACGGCAGCCCCTTTCACGGCGCTCAACAGGGCCTCATTGCCCCGTCGTTGCTGAGCGAAGTGTAGGAGATGGCTCTCTGGGTGCCACGCTATTCGTCCGCGGAATCCCCAGTGCGTCATTGGTCCGCCGAATCCCCAGTGCGTCGGCGATCTGGCTCGGGGCGAGCCGGCTCCCACTTGCAGTGCGATGCGGGTCGGGCCCCGTGGCCGACCGCGCTGTCTGCCGACGGGGTGCACTGGCCCGGCCTTGAGCTACGGGCCGTCACGTCGAGCGCAGCGGCCGGGACGGTCGTGACAGAGACCCAGCATTACTCGGGACGGGCACCTCGTAGGTCACTTGGTGGTGGGCAGCGGTGATGGCTGCCAAGCCGGGCATTTCCGCAGCGATCTGCGCCGGCAGCCGAGCGGCTTCTTCCGCCTCCGCCGCAGCCTGTCGACATCAAGGAACAGCAGCGGAAGCCGCGCAGAGCCAGTCACAGCAGCACAGGATGGCGACGGACCCCACCATCGACCGTGCTGACGTGAGGAAGGCGAGCGCGTGGAGGTTGGTCAGGCCGCGTGGCTCCGGGTAAGGCTCGTCGAGGACTGCGAGGGTGGCGGGTGCGATGTCGGCTCCGAGGAGGGAGAGGCTGTGGCCGGCGCCGAGGTCTTCCATCGGCTCGGGGAGTCCACCGAGGGCTCGCACGGCCGGGAGGTGGACGGTCATGCCGCAGCCGAAGCCGTAGACCATCGGCCGCAGCAGGGTCCTGATGGCGGAGGGAACGTGGGCGGTGGTGAGCCAATGGGCCAGGTGGATGCGGACGAGCTCGATGCCGAGCGACCGGCGGAGTTGGTAGATCCACTCCTCTGCCAGGAGCAGGCCTGTCACCCCGGATGGGAAGCGACGGCGAGCGAGCAGGGGCAGTCGCGGTTGCTGGAGTAGGGCCGGTGTCGGCCAGCACCGGCCCCGTGACGGATAGCGGCCTCGGAGAATGGTGCGGGTGCACCGCGGCGTGCAGCGTACGCACATCGGGGATCGCGTCCGCGTCGTAGACGCAGAGGAAGGTGTCGTCCGCGTCGGTCTCGTCGTGCAACAGGTGGCGGGGGGGGGGGGGGGGGGGGGGGGGGGCGCCCCCCCCCCCCCCCCCCCGCCGGCCGAAGCGGAAAACGAGTCTTCTGACCCCACCCAGAACACGGGCCCGGCGGGCTCCCC